>NZ_JBHVDI010000045.1:0-23254 GCF_042802875.1 Kocuria sp. NPDC057446
GGTCCGGACCCCGGGCCGCCGGTGGTGGTGTTCGTCGGCACGCTCAAGCCGTGGCACGGCGTGGAGCATCTGCTCCGCGCCCGGGCGACGGCGGTCACGGACTGGCGCCTGCTCGTGGTGGGGGACGGTCCGCAGCGGGCGGCCCTCGAGGAGCTCGCCGCGGAGCTCGGCGTCGAGGCCCGGTTCACGGGCGCGGTGTCCCCGGCCGAGGTGCCCGGGCTGCTGGCCGGCTGCGCCGTGGCCGTCGCGCCCTACCCGGCCACTCAGGACGCCGCGGACCAGTACTTCTCGCCGCTGAAGGTCTACGAGTACGCGGCCGCGGCCCTGCCGGTCGTCGCGTCCCGCGTGGGACAGGTGCCGGACGTCGTCGAGGACGGGGTGACGGGACTGCTCGTGCCGCCCTCGGACCCCGTCGCGCTGGCCGGAGCGGTCGACGAGCTGGTGGCCGATCCCGGCCGGCGCCGGGCGCTGGGCCGGGCGGGCCGGCGCGACGCGGTGACCCGCCGCTCCTGGACCGCCGTGCTCGACGGCGTCCTCGCCGGCACGACGCTCGCCGGCGCGGATCTCGCCGGCGCGGATCTCGCCGGTGCGGATCTCGCGGTGGCGGGCCCCACCGGCACGCGGCCAGGCCACCGTCCCGCCCCGCGCCCGGCCGCCGCGGGAGCACCGCGGTGAGCGGGGGCACACGGCTCGACCGCCGCGCCCTCCGGCGCACCATCGGGCTGCTCGGGCCGCACCTGCGCGAGCACCGGCTGCTCGCAGCGGGCGGCATCGTGGTGCTGCTGGCCGAGGTGGCGTTCCGCGTGCTCGAGCCCTGGCCGCTGAAGATCGTCGTCGACGCCGTCTCGCTGTCCCTCGGCGCCGACAACGTCGACCCGTGGATCCCGGAGGCCTCGTGGCAGCTGCTCCTGGCCGCCGGGCTGGCCACGGTCGCGGTGGTCGGCTTCCGGGCGCTCGCCAACTACCTCGCCACGGTCGCGTTCGCGCTCGTGGGCTCCCGGGTCTCCACCGCGCTGCGCGCACGGGTGTTCGCGCACGTCCAGGCCCTCTCCGACCGCTACCACTCGGTCTCCCGGGCCGGTGACACGGTCCAGCGCCTCGTCTCGGACATCGGCAAGCTCCAGGAGGTGGCCGTGACCGCGGGCCTGCCGCTGCTGGCCAACGTCATCACCCTCGCGGTCATGTGCACGGTCATGCTCTTCCTCGACTGGACGCTGGCCCTCGTGGTGGTCGTGGCGATCCTGGCCTTCCTCCTGGTGGGCCGGGGCTCCTCCGGGCGGATCACCGAGGCCTCCCGCCGCACCAGGCAGGGGGAGGGCGCCCTGGCGAACACCGCCCACGAGTCCCTCGGGGCGATCCGCACGGTGCAGGCCTACGGCCTCGAGGAGCACATGGCCGAGTCCTTCGGCCGCGCCAACCGGCAGGCCCTCACCCAGGGGGTGCAGTCCCGTCGGCTGGCCGCCGCGCTCGAGCGGGCCACGGACGTGATCGTGGGCGTGGCCACCGCGGCGGTGATCGTCGGCGGCGGCTGGCGGGTGCTGCAGGGCGCCATGAGCCTCGGCGACCTGGTGCTGTTCACGACCTACCTCAAGACGTGCATGAAGCCCCTGCGGGACATGGCGAAGTACACCGGGCGGATCGCCCGCGCCGCGGCCTCCGGGGAACGGGTGGCCGACCTCGTGGCGGAGCCCGTGGACGTGCGGGAGGCCCCGGACGCCCTGGTCCTGCCCGGGGTGCGCGGGGAGCTCGCCCTCCACCACGTGGACGCCGCGTACGGCGACCCGGAGGACGGCGGGCGCACCGTGCTGCGCGACGTCGACCTGGTGATCCCGGCCGGCCAGCACGTCGCCGTCGTCGGCCCGTCCGGCTCCGGGAAGTCGACCCTCGTCTCCCTGCTGGCCCGGATGATGGACCCGGTCGCCGGCTCCGTGACCCTCGACGGGCACGACCTGCGCGTGCTCGGCCTCGGCACCGTGCGCGGGAGCACCGCCCTGCTCCTGCAGGACTCCGTCCTGTTCCACGGCACCGTGCGGGAGAACATCCGGCTCGGCCGCCCGGGCGCCACCGACGCCGAGGTGGAGGCCGCGGCGTCCGCCGCCCAGGCCCACGAGTTCGTGACGGCGTTCCCCCAGGGCTACGACACCCCGGTCGGGGAGCGCGGCTCGACGGTCTCGGGCGGACAGCGCCAGCGCCTGGCCATCGCCCGCGCGATGCTGCGGGACGCGCCGGTCGTGCTGCTCGACGAGGCCACCACCGGCCTGGACCCCCGGTCCGCCCGGGACGTGCTCGCCGCCCTCGACCGCCTCGTGCGCGGCCGCACGTCCCTGGCCGTGACGCACGACGCCGCCCTCGCGCTCGCCGCCGACCGCGTGCTGTGGGTGCAGGACGGGCGCATCCTGCTCGACGGCACCCCCGAGGAGCTCCTCGCCCGGCCGGACGGCGTGTTCGCCGCGTGGGTCGAGCAGCAGCGGGCCCAGGACCGCCGGGAGGTCCGCTCGTGACGACCCCCCTGCCCGAGTCCTGGGCGAGCCTGCCCGCGCTCGCCACCGTGCTCGACCCCGACCGGCTCACCGAGCTGTTCGGCCACGCGCTGGGCGGTCCGCTGCGCACCGGCCACCTGCGCTACAAGCCCGGTGTCTCGGCCGTGGCCCGGGTCGACGTCGAGTCGACCGGCGCGGTGCACTGGGTCGCGGCCCACGCCTCCTCCGGCCACGGACGGGACAAGCTGGACAAGGTCCTGGCCCGTGCCGGGAGGGCCGGGCGCACCGCGCCCGTGCTCGTCGCGGACGTGCCGGGCGGGACCGGTCAGCGCCTGGCCGTGGGCACCGTCGGCACGGACCCCCGGCTGCGCCGCGCGCTCGCCGTGCTCGGAGCGGACCGGTCCCAGGACCTGGGGCGGCCGGGAAGCTCGGACCGGCTGCTGCGCTACAACCCCCGCCGCCGTGCGGTCCTCACCGGCGACGACGGAGGGCCCGGCGTGGTCACGAAGCTCACCGCCGATCCCGCCCCGGCGGACCCGCTGCTGCTGACCCGGCTCGCCGCCGCCGGGATCCCGGTGCTCGCCCCGGTGCCCGTCCCCGGTCTGCCGGGGTCACCGCACGTGCTGCACTGCCCGTGGTTCGGCAACGGGGACCTCGCGGCCCACGCCGCCGCCGCGCCGGACGGATCCGGCCGGGCCGGCGGCGGTGTGCTCGAGGCCGCCGCCGCCGCGGGCGCCGCCCTGGCGGAGCTGCACGTGCGCGGTCCCGCGCTGCTCGGCCCCGCCCGGGTCGGCGCCCCTCTCGACCCGGACGGAAAGCTGCGCTCCCTGGCCGCCGACCTGTCCGCGCTCGATCCCCGGCCGGCCGCCCGGTGCGCCCGGGCGGGCCGGGCCGTCGCGGAGGCCCTTCCGCACGCCGCGGTACGGCCGCCTCGCCTGCTGCACGGGGACTTCTCCGCGGACCAGGTGCTCGTGCACCGCACCGGGGGCCCGGGGACACCGGAGCTGCGGATCGCGGATCTCGACCGGGTGCGCACCGGCGCGGCGGCCGACGACCTCGGCGGGTTCCTCGCCGTGGAGCTCCTCGGCGGGGACGCCGACGAGGCCCCCGACGCCCCGGAGGACCTGCCCCTGACGGGCGCCCTGCTGCGCGGCTACGGATCCGCGGCGGCCCTCCCGCCGCGGCCCGAGATCCTGGCCTGGGCCGCGTTCCACGTCCTGGCCCGGAGCATGGAGCCGTTCCGCTCCACCGCGCCGGACTGGCGGGAGCGCACCGACCGGCGGCTCGCGCTCGCCGAGCGGCTCGTGGCGCAGGCCCGTCCGGGTCCGGCAGCCGTGCCGTTCGGCGCCGACCGCCCCGCCCCGTCGCGCGCCCCCGTGACGCCGGCGGGAGCCGGGGCCGATCCGGTGCGCGTCCCGGGGACCGTGGCGGACGCCGACGGGCAGCCGCTGCGGGTGCGCCGCGCCTGGCCCGCGGAGCGCGCCCGGCTCGTGCTCGAGCTGGAGGACGAGCACGGACGCCTCCGCGCGGGCGAGGCGGCGCCGGGTGCCGGCAGGCCGTGGACCGTCCGCGTCCTGCCCCACGGCGAGGACCCCCGCCTGCCCGGGCTCGCCGCCGCGGCCGCGGCGGGGGGCCGCGTGGTGGTGCACCGGCACCGGCGCCGGGCCGTGGTCGGCACCCCGGACCGCTTCGTCAAGTTCCTCGCCCGGGGCCGGGCCGCACGGGTCGCCGAGCTCTCCGACCGCCTGCACGGACTCGGCACCGCGGCGGGCTTCGCCGTGCCCGAGGTCCTCGCCCGGGCCGAGGACCGGGTCGAGTTCTCCGTGCTGCCCGGCCGGAGTCTGCACGAGCTGGGCGCCGCCGGCCGGGCGGACGCCTACCGATCCGCGTGGGCGGAGTGGGCGCGGTGCTGGCCGGCGCTGGCCGGCACCGTGCCGGTCGGGGCGTCCCTGCCGGAGCACACCGCCGAGGACGAGGCCCGCACGCTGGCCCGCTGGACCGGCCACCTCGAGGCGTTCCCCGGACTGCTCGACGCCCCGCCGGGGACGGTCGCCGCCCTGGCCCGGCGGATCGGGGAGGAGCTCTCGGCCCCCGGCCGCCGGGCCCGGGCCGTGCTGCACCGGGACCTGCACGACCAGCAGCTGCTCTTCGACGGCGCACGCCTGGGGCTGCTGGACTTCGACACCGCGGCGACCGGGGAGCCCGAGCTGGACCTCGCGAACCTCTCCGTCCACCTCGAGCTGCGGGTGGCCCAGGGGCTGCTCGACCCCGCGCTGAGGGCGGACGGGGAGGAGGCCGTCGCCGCGGTGGCCCGGATGCTGGACGCCGATCCCGGACGTCTGGCCGTCCACGCCCGGGCGACCCGGCTGCGCCTCGCCTGCGTCTACGCGTTCCGTCCGCGCTGGCGCGGGGTGGCCCAGGACCTGCTCGACGGACTGCGTTCCTGAGAGGCTTCTCATGTTTCTCATGCCCCCCTCAACCGGATCCGGGACACTGGGCGACATGAGGATCCTCTGGTCGGCAGTCTCCCTCCTGGTCGTCGCGGGCCTGGCGCTGCTGCTGTGGAACGCGGCGAGCGGCACGGACCGCGTGGAGGTCGTGCGCGACGGCGTCGCCGTGAGCGGCACCCCTGCGCCGAGCCCGTCACCGGGCACCGTCCGGCCGGCCGAGGAGCCCACGCGGCCGCCGTCCGCGACCGGCCCCGCGGGCGCGGAGAAGGACGCCCCCGCGGCGGGTCCCCGGGACGGAGGCGGCTCGGACGCACCGGCCGCGCCGGTCCAGCAGCCGCCCGCCCCGCCGGCGCAGGTCCCGCTGCCCGTGCAGCCCGCTCCGCAGGACGGAGACTGGGACGACGACTGGGACGACGACGGCTGGGACGACGACTGGGACGACTGAGCAGCGGCCGGTGGTCCCGCCCGGAAGGGCACCGTCGGGCCGTTCCGCCGAGGCGCCCGGTCCCCACGGCCATCGGCCGGAATCCGCCCGCCCACCAGGCCCGACGGGGCGGCCCCGGGGGCGCCGGAGAGGGGCGCCCGGCGATTTTGGATCTGCCGAAACGTGCTGGTAGAGTCTTCGTCGTTGCCCCGATAGCTCAGTGGTAGAGCGCCATCTTGGTAAGATGGAGGTCCCGGGATCGATTCCCGGTCGGGGCTCTCGTGATGAGATCCGTGGCCCGGCCGTCCAGGCCGTCAGCCACGGTGTCCCATCCCTCTGGCGGTGTAGCTCAGCTGGTTAGAGCGCACGACTCATAATCGTGAGGTCGACGGATCGAGCCCGTCCACCGCTACGGCGAAAAGCCCGTGACCCACCGGTCACGGGCTTTTGTCGTTCCCGGGCAGCCCCACGGAGGCACCCCGTCCGGCACCCGGTCCGGCCCGGTCCGGACGGACCGGTCACGGCGAGCGCACGGACTCCCGGCGGCCCCGGCGCAGGCCGAACTCGTAGGCGGTGAAGACGACCAGAGTCAGCACGACCAGCGGCAGGACGAACCATGCCATGGTCCACGTGAACCCCTCCAGGGCGTCGTGCTCGGTGGCCGCGAGCACCACGTAGCCGGTGTAGGCGGCGTACAGCGCCACGAACAAGGCGCCCTCCCAGCGGGCCACCACGAACCCGGTGAACGCGATCGGCAGCAGGGCGACCGCGGCGGCCAGCATCACCGGGATGTCGAAGGCCACCGCGGCGCCCGCCACCGGGATGCCGTCGCGGGAGATCAGCGCCGGCAGGCCGAGCACCATCCCGATGTTGAAGATGTTGCTGCCCACCACGTTGCCCACGGCCAGGTCGCGCTCACCGCGGCGCACCGCGATGACGGAGGTCGCCAGCTCGGGCAGCGACGTGCCGACGGCCACCACGGTCAGACCGACCACCAGGCTGCTGACCCCCAGTGACGTGGCGATGTTCACCGCACCGTCGACGAGCAGGGTCGCGCCGGCGACCAGCAGGGCGATCCCCAGCACCACGAGCAGCACGGACCGGGGGACCGACGCCGGGGTCGGCTCCTCCTCGCCCCTGACATCCTGGCCGCCGCCGTCACCGCCGTCGTCGTCGCTGTCGTCGCGGGCTCCGCGGTCCCCCGGCGGTGCCGCCGCGGGGACGCGGGCGCCGCGCCGGCTGAGCACGACGGTCAGCACCGTGTGCACCACCACGGCGGAGAGGAGGAGCACTCCGTCCACCGCGCCGATCCGTCCGTCGAGGGACACGAGCAGCAGCCCGATCGAGAGCACGACCATCCACGGCAGGTCGAAGCGCACCAGCCGCTGCCTCACCGCGAGGGGAACGACGAGGGCGGAGAGCCCGAGGATGAGCAGGACGTTGACGATGTTGCTGCCGACCACGTTCCCGACGGCCAGGCCCGGCTCGTCGCGCAGCACGGCGCCGACGGCGACGGCGAGCTCCGGCGCCGACGTGGCGGCCGAGACCACGGTGAGCCCGACCACGAGCGAGGAGATCCCGACCCGCCGGGCGAGCGCGGAGGCCCCTCGCACCAGGAGCTCTCCGCCGCCGACCAGCAGCACCAGTCCCACGACGATCCGTCCCACGTCCAGGAGATCCATGGGCAGGAGTGTACGTGCCGGGGCCGCCGGCGCCCCACGGCGAGGGGCGCGCCGCCGTAGACTGGACGGGTCCCGCCGCCAGCGCGCGGCCCGTCCAGCGAGGAGCTGCCATGCCCGTGAACCCCGATCTCGTCGGGCGGACCTACCCGCCGGCCGAGCCCTACAGCGTCGGGCGGGAGGCCGTCCGCGACTTCGCCCGCGCCGTCCAGGCCGGACACCCCGCCCACCACGACGTCGAGGCGGCCCGGTCCCTCGGCCATCCCGATCTCGTGGCGCCCCCCACCTTCGCCATCGTGGTGGCCCAGCGCGCCGACGCCGCGCTGATCGCCGACCCCGAGGCCGGCATCGACTTCTCGCGCGTGGTCCACGCGGACCAGCGCTTCACCCACCACCGCCCGATCGTCGCGGGGGACGAGCTCACGGCCGAGCTGCACGTGGACCAGGTCCGGGCCATGGGCTCCGGCGCGATGGTGACGTCCCGCGCCGAGATCCGCGCCGCGGACGGCGAGCACGTCGCCACCACCGTGTCGTCCCTGCTGGTGCGGGGGGAGGACCAGTGACCGCGCGCATCGCCTTCGACGACCTCGAGAAGGGCCAGGAGATCGGGCAGCGCCGCATCGAGCTCTCCCGCGCGGACCTGGTCCGGTACGCGGGGGCCTCCGGGGACCTCAACCCCATCCACTGGAACGAGGAGTTCGCCCGCTCCGTGGACCTGCCCGACGTGATCGCCCACGGGATGCTCACGATGGGCGCCGCCGTGCAGCTCGTGACCGACTGGGCCGGGGACCCGGGCGCCGTGATCGACTACCAGACCCGCTTCACCAAGCCGGTGGTCGTCCCCAACCGGTTCGGGACCGCGGTGGAGGCCTCCACGGCCCTGACGGTCTCCGGGCGGATCGGCGCCGTCGACCACGACGCCCGCACCGTGCGCGTCGACCTCACCGTGACGGCGCCCGACCTCTCCGCGGAGGGGGCGGACCCGGCGACCGCCGCCCCGCTGAAGGTGCTCGTCAAGGCCCAGGCCGTGGTGCGCCCGGCATGAGCCCCGGCCGGGGCGCCGCGGGCCGCCCGATACACTGCTCGCCATGACGACCCCTCGCATCGCAGACCTCACGACCGCCGCCGTGGGCGGGCCCGCCCGCCACTACGTGCGCGCGGAGTCCGAGCAGGCCGTCGTCGACGCCGTCGCGGCGGCCGACGCCGCCGGCCGGGACCTGCTCGTGGTCGGCGGCGGCTCCAACCTCATCGCGGCCGACGCCGGGTTCGCCGGCACCGTGGTGCACGTGCTGTCGCGCGGCGTCGAGGTTGTCGCCGACGACCCCGGCGGCGCCCTGCTCGAGGTCCAGGCCGGCCACTCGTGGGACGAGCTCGTGGCGCAGGCGGTGGCCGGGGGACTGGTCGGCATCGAGGCGCTGGCCGGGATCCCCGGCACCACGGGGGCCACCCCGGTGCAGAACGTGGGGGCCTACGGCCAGGAGGTCGCGCAGACCGTCGAACTGGTGCGGGTCTGGGACCGTCGTGAGCGGCGCGTGCGGGAGTTCACCCCGGCCGACCTGGCGTTCTCCTACCGGGACTCGGCCCTCAAGCGCAGCACGGTGGACGGCTCCCCGCGCCACGTGGTGCTCGCGGTGCGCTTCCGGCTCGAGCACGGCACCGAGAGCGCCCCGGTGCGCTACGGCGAGCTCGCGCGCCGGCTCGGCGTCCAGGTGGGGGAGCGCGCCCCGCTGGGCCGGGTGCGGGAGACCGTGCTGGCCCTGCGGGCGGGCAAGGGCATGGTCCTCGACCCGGAGGACCGCGACACCTACAGCACGGGGTCGTTCTTCACGAACCCGGTCCTCCCGGCGGACGCGCTGGGGGAGCGGCTGCCCGAGGACGCCCCCCGCTTCCCCGTGGTCGACGCCGCGGGGCACCCGCTCGAGGACCGGGTCAAGCTCTCCGCCGCGTGGCTCATCGACCACGCGGGCTTCGGCAAGGGCTTCGGGCTGCCCGGGACCCGCAACGAGCTCCTCGACCTCGACGGCGCCGCGGTCGCCGGGGGCCGCGCCTCGCTGTCCACCAAGCACACGCTGGCCCTGACCAACCGTGGCGGCGCCTCCGCACAGGACCTCATGGCGCTGGCGCGGACGGTGCGCGACGGCGTCGCGTCCGTCTACGGGGTGGACCTCGTCGCCGAGCCCGTCATCGTGGGCACGGCGGTCTGAGGCGGCGGCCGTGAGCAGCCTCGAGGACGAGATCGCCCAGGGAGAGGACTCCGAGGGCCGGGTGCGCCGGACGCTGCGCCGGGTGCGCACCTGGGCCCGGGGCCACCCGCTCCTGTTCGTGGTCTACAAGACGCTCGTGACGGTCCTCGGGGGCGTGTTCGTTCTGGCCGGCCTGGTCATGCTCGTCACCCCGGGACCGGGCTGGCTGGCCATCTTCCTGGGGCTCGGCATCTGGAGCACCGAGTACCACTGGGCGCACCGGCTCAACCAGTGGGCCAAGGGCCAGGTCATGCGCTGGTGGCGGTGGTGGCTCGCCCGCACCGCCGAGGGGCGCCACCGCAGGGCCCTCGCGGGCCCGGGCAACCTCGTGCCGGGACCGCGGCACCTGCGCGTCCCCGGGGCCTGAGCCGAGCCCCGGCAGGCCTCGTGATCCCGGTCAGCGGGAGCCGCGGGCCACCTCCGCGGCCACCAGCTCCAGAGCCTGCTCGGCCGACAGCCCGAGGCCCGCGATCTCGTGGGCGTAGCGCCGGGCGGCCTGCACCGCGAGGTCCTCGGTCCGGTCCGCGGCGCGCACGAAGCTGCCCTGCCGGCCGCGGGTCTCGATGACGCCGGCGGCCTCGAGCTCCCGGTAGGCCTTGGCCACGGTGCCGGGCGCGAGGCCGAGCGCCTCGGCGAGCCGGCGCACGGGCGGGAGCCGGGTGCCGGGGGGCAGGGTGCCGTCCGCGCGCCCCTCCTGCACCCGGTGCCTCAGCTGCTCGGAGGGCGGACGGGCGTCGCCGGCGTCGAGGAAGAGCCCCGGCGGGATCGAGGGGTCCTCCACCGGCTACAGGGTGCCGGTGGCGATGCGCAGCATGCGGCGCAGCGGTTCGGCCGCGCCCCACAGCAGCTGGTCGCCGATGGTGAAGGCGCTGATGTAGCCCGGGCCCATGGCGAGCTTGCGGATCCGGCCCACCGGGATGTCCAGGGTGCCGGAGGTCGCCACGGGGGTGAGGTCCCGCACGGAGTCCTCCTTGGTGTTGGGCACCACGGTGGCCCACTCGTTGTCGGCCTCGATGATCCGCTCGATCTCCTCCACGGGCAGGTCCTCCCGCAGCTTGACGGTGAGGGCCTGGGAGTGCGAGCGCATCGTGGCGATCCGCACGCACAGCCCGTCCATGGGCACCCAGTCCTGGGCGTACCGGTCCGTGCGGCCGAGGATCTTGTTGGTCTCCGCCGCGGACTTCCACTCCTCGCGGGACTGCCCGTTGCCGAGGTCGGCGTCGATCCACGGGATGAGGGAACCGGACAGGGGGGCGCCGAACATCGAGGTGTCGAGGGCGTCGCCGCGCTGGGCGGCGAGCACCTTGCGGTCGATGTCCAGGATCGCGGAGGCGGGATCGGCCAGCTCGTCCGTGACCACGCCGTGCAGGGCGCCGAACTGCGCCAGCACCTCGCGCATGTGCCGCGCCCCGCCGCCCGAGGCGGCCTGGTAGGTCATCGACGTGGCCCACTCCACGAGGTCGTTGCGGAACAGTCCGCCGAGTCCCACGAGCAGGCAGGAGACCGTGCAGTTGCCGCCCACGAAGTCCTTCACGCCGCCGGCCAGGCCGCGGTCGATGACGTCCCGGTTGACGGGGTCGAGGACGATGATCGCGTCGTCGTTCATCCGCAGGGTCGAGGCGGCGTCGATCCACAGCCCGTCCCAGCCGGAGGCGCGCAGCTTCCCGTGCACGTCCTTGGTGTAGTCCCCGCCCTGGGCGGTCACGACGATCGGCAGCTTCGCCAGGGCCTCGAGGTCGTAGGCGTCCTGGAGCGTCCCGGCGTCCCCGGCGAACGACGGGGCGGGGCGACCGGCGCTGGAGGTGGAGAAGAACACCGGGGTGATCCCCTCGAAGTCCCCCTCCTCCTGCATGCGCTGCATGAGCACGGAGCCCACCATGCCCCGCCAGCCGACGAACCCTACCTGATCACCCGAGCGAAAAGTCATGACCCCCAGTCTAGTGGGCGCGGTGCAGGGCCCAGCGCCGCCGCTTCTCCTTGACCTTCCGGGCGGGCGGCAGCTCGAGACCGGGGACCACCAGGTCCCCGTACTGCGGGAAGCGGTGCAGGTAGTCCTGGACGTAGGTGCAGGTGGGGCGCACCGCGACGTCCTGCTCCCGGAAGCCGTCCAGCAGGAGGGTGACGAGGGTGCGCGCGTAGCCCTGCCGGCCGAACTTCTCGCTGATGATGGTGTGCTGGAGCTCGACCGTGCCGTCCTCGTGGTCCTGGAAGCCCTCGAAGCCGATGAACTGCTCCCCCCGCCACAGCTCGTAGCGGTCGAGGTCCGTGTTCTTCACGACCCGCAGCTGCTCGTCGTCGCGGATCGCGGGGTCGGGGTGCCGGTCGGTCACGGTCGTCCTCCTGGTCGTGGTGCCGCTCACGCTACCGGAGCGGCCGGGCTACCGGAACCGTGCGGCGCCCCGCCGGGGCCTGCGCCGGGACCGCCGCGGTCGCGCGTGCGCCGGTCGATCCGGTAGCGCAGGCCCGTGCGCGACAGGGACGGGCCGACGAGCGGCTCCGTGGCCCACGCGTCGTCGAGCACCGGGGCGTGGGTGTCCCCGTCGGCGTCGAGGTCGATGACGGTCACCAGCGCCTCCGTCACGGGGTGCTCGTCGTCCGCGAGGGCCTGCCGGTAGACCTCGCCGCCGCCGATCACCCAGACGCGCTCCGCGCCCGGGCTCGTCCGGGCCAGGCGCACGGCCTCGGCGTAGGAGGACGCGGTCAGCACCGCGCCGGGCGCCGCGTCGTCCCGGTCCACCCGCTCGGGGGAGGAGGTGATGACGATGTTGGTCCGTCCCGGCAGGGGGCGGAAGCGCTCCGGGAAGGACTCCCAGGTCCGCCGTCCCATGATCACGGGGTGGCCGGTCGTCGTGCGCCGGAAGAAGGCCATGTCCTCCGGCAGGGACCACGGCATCGCCCCGGCGCGGCCGATGACGCCCTCGGTGGTCTGCGCCCAGATCGCCCCGACCGTCCCGGCGGGGCCGGAGGGGCCCGGCGCGGCGGTCATACGGCCACCGGGGCCTTGATCGCCGGGTGGTGGCGGTAGTCCAGGACCTCGAAGTCCTCGAGCTCGTAGTCGAAGACGGTGGCGGGCCGCCGGGCGAGCCGCAGCCGCGGATACGGGTAGGGCTCCCGGGAGAGCTGCTCGCGGGCCTGCGCCACGTGGTTGTCGTAGACGTGGCAGTCCCCGCCGGTCCACACGAACTCCCCGGGCTCGAGGTCGGTCTGCTGGGCGATCATGACGGTGAGCAGGGCGTAGGAGGCGATGTTGAAGGGCACGCCCAGGAACATGTCCGCGGAGCGCTGGTAGAGCTGGCAGGACAGCCGGCCCGGCCCGTCCTCCCGGGGCTCGACCCAGAACTGGAACAGGGCGTGGCACGGCGGCAGGGCCATCTCGTCCACCTCGGCGGGGTTCCACGCGGTCACCACGTGGCGCCGGGAGTCGGGGTTCGTGCGGATCTGCTCCACGACCTTGGCGATCTGGTCGACGGACCCGCCGCCGGCGGTGGGCCAGGACCGCCACTGCACGCCGTAGACCGGTCCGAGCTCCCCGTCCTCGTCCGCCCACTCGTCCCAGATGGACACGCCGCGCTCCTGCAGCCACCGCACGTTGGAGTCCCCCCGCAGGAACCAGAGCAGCTCGAGGGCGAGGGACCGGAAGTGCACGCGCTTGGTGGTCAGCAGCGGGAAGGACTCGGCCAGGTCGAAGCGGATCTGGCGGCCGAAGACGCTGCGCGTGCCGGTGCCCGTGCGGTCGGGCTTGTGCACGCCGCGCTCCAGGATCTCGCGCAGGAGGTCCTCGTAGGGCGTCGGCACCGGGGCGGGCGCGGGCTCGGGGGTGGTCATGCGGGGCTCCTCGGAGGAAGGCGGGGCGGGCAGGTTCGGGGCGGGCGCTCGGCGCCGGGCGGCGGCGGCCCGGGTCGGGGCGTCGCCGCCCGGCGCGGTGCCGGGGATCAGTCGTCGAAGGGCTTCACGAGCTCCACGGAGACCACCCGCCGCCGGTGCCGGCGGGAGATCTGGAGCACGATCATCTCGCCGGGGGACAGGTAGGGGTCCTTGGCGGGCAGCAGCGCGGTGAGCTCCGGGCTCGCGTGCCGGGCGATGACCTTGAGGACGGTGGGCAGCACCGGGCGGTGCGTGCACAGCGCCACGGGCACGTCCTTGTCGAACATGGTCTCGGCCACGGCGGCCGCCTTCTTGGGGTGGCGCTTGTGCGAGGCCTCCGTGAGCTGCGGGCGCTCCCGGACGGCGACGCCCGCCTTGCGCGCGTACGGCACCACGGTGGACAGGCAGCGCAGCCAGGGGGAGGTGAGCACCCGCTCGGGGGACCAGGCCCGGAGCAGCCGGGTCACGGCGAGGGCCTGACGCTTGCCGGTCGCGGCCAGCGGCCGGTCGCCCTCGGCCCGGGACCAGGCCGAGCGCGGCTTCGCCTTGGCGTGGCGCACCACGATCGCCGGGCGGGTGGCAAGGTCCCCGCGCTCGTGCAGTTCCACGAGGGCCGCGAGCGGCTCCCGGTCGGAGGGGTTGGTCAGCATCCGGTGCGCCTCGTCGGGGCCCACCCAGCGGACGGCGTCGACCTCCCGGCCGTCGGGCTCGGGACGGGCGCCGGGACCGAACTCCGCGGCCCAGTAGTGCACGTCCTTGCACCCGTCCTTGACGGCGTAGCGGATCGTCGGCAACGGCACGCCCAGCCGGGGGAGCAGGCCGATCTCCTCACCGACCTCCCGGTGGGCGGTCTCGGGCAGCGTCTCGCCGTCGTCCTGCTTGCCCTTGGGAAAGGACCAGTCGTCGTAGCGCGGGCGGTGGATGAGCAGGACCTCGAGCCCGCCGCCGTTCCGGCGCCAGCACAGGCACCCGGCCGCGAGCACGTCGGCGGGCCGCCCGCTCCCGGCGGCGCTCCTCGCGCCCGCCCGGCCGGTGCTCCCGGCCGTGCTCTGCTCGGCGGTCTTCTCTGCGGTCCTGGGCATGGCCCCTCTTTCGTCCCCTGTCCGTGGTGCACGGGCGTGCCGGGACCCGCGGTCCGGACCGTCGGGTGGCACCCCCACGATGCTACCGCCGACTAGATCGTGGGGCGGCCGAGGGCCCGGCTGCGCAGGAGGTGGTCCTGGACGTCCACGAGCGGGTTCCCCTCGGCGTCCCGGTGGTGGCGGGTCCACACGCCCTCGGCGTCCAGGTGCCAGCTGGCCGTGGCGTCCGAGACGTAGCGGGCGAGCAGCCGCACGAGCGCCTCCGCCTGGTGGGGGTCCGTGATCCGCACGAGGGTCTCCACCCGGCGGTCCAGGTTGCGGTGCATCATGTCCGCCGAGCCGATGTAGACCAGGGGCTCGCCGGCGTTGCAGAACGCGAAGACCCGGGAGTGCTCCAGGAACCGGCCCAGCACCGAGCGCACCCGGATGTTCTCGCTCAGCCCCGGCACCCCGGGGCGCAGGGCGCAGATCCCCCGGACCACCACGTCCACCGGCACCCCGGCCTGCGAGGCCCGGTAAAGCGCGTCGATCACGGCCTCGTCCACGATCGAGTTGCACTTGACCTGGATCCGCGCCGGGCGGCCCGCCCGGTGGTGGCGGATCTCGGCCTCGACGAGGTCGACGAGTCCGGAGCGCACGGAGCGCGGCGCCACGAGCAGGCGCTGGAAGGTGGTCTTGGGCGCGTAGCCGGAGAGCTGGTTGAACAGCCGGGAGACGTCCTCGCCGACCTCGGGGTCGCACGTCAGCAGTCCCAGGTCCTCGTAGAAGCGCGCGGTGGAGGGGTGGTAGTTGCCGGTGCCGATGTGCACGTACCGGCGCAGCCCGTGCTCCTCCTGGCGGACCGCGAGGGAGAGCTTGCAGTGGGTCTTCAGCCCCACGATGCCGTAGACCACGTGCACCCCGGCCTGCTCGAGCTTGCGGGCCCAGGAGATGTTGGCCTGCTCGTCGAAGCGGGCCTTGATCTCCACGAGCGCCAGCACCTGCTTGCCGGCCTCGGCGGCGTCGATGAGGGCGTCCACGATGGGGGAGTCGCCCGAGGTCCGGTACAGGGTCTGCTTGATGGCCTGGACCTTCGGGTCCGCGGCGGCCTGCTCCAGGAACGCCTGGACGCTCGTGGCGAACGAGTCGTAGGGGTGGTGCAGCAGCACGTCCCGGGCCCGGGTCGCGGCGAAGACGTCCGCGGCCTTGGCGGTCTCCGCGGCGTTGAGGTAGCGGGAGGTGTGCGCCACGTGGCGGGAGTAGTGCAGCTCCGGGCGGTCGATGCCGGCGATCACCCCCAGCCCGCGCAGGTCCAGCGGGGCGGGCAGCCGGTAGATCTCGGACTCGTCGATGCCCAGCTCGGAGACGAGCAGCTCGAGCACCTCCGTGCTGATGCTGTCCGTGACCTCCAGGCGCACGGCGGGACCGAAGCGGCGGCGCAGCAGCTCCTTCTCGAGGGCCTGCAGGAGGTTCTCGGCGTCGTCCTCCTCGACCTCGAGGTCCTCGTTGCGGGTCACCCGGAACACCTGGTGCTCCTCGACCTCCATCCCGGGGAACAGGTCGTCCAGGTGCTGGGCGATGACGTCCTCGAGCGGGATGAACCGGGCCTGGCCGTTCGGCAGCCGGGACGCCTTGGACCCGTCCACCGCCAGCAGCCGGGGCAGCTGGTCCGGGACCTTCACCCGGGCGAACAGCCGCTTGCCCGACTGCGGGTTGCGGACCATGACGGCCAGGTTGAGGCTCAGCCCGGAGATGTAGGGGAACGGGTGGGCCGGGTCCACGGCCAGCGGCGTGAGGATGGGGAACACCTGCCGGTGGAAGTCCCGGGTGAGCCGCTCCCGGGTGGAGGCGTCGAGGTCCTCCCACCCGACCAGGTGGATGTTCTGCCGGGTCAGCTCGGGCCGCACCAGGTCGTGGAAGGTCCGCGCGTGCCGCTCCTGGAGCTCGTGGGCGCGCGCGGCGATGGTGGCCATCTGCTCCGCGGGGGAGTGCCCGGAGGCGGCCGGCCGGGCGATGCCCGTGGCGATGCGCCGCTTGAGCCCTGCCACCCGGACCATGAAGAACTCGTCCAGGTTGGAGGCCACGATGGACAGGAAGTGCACCCGCTCCAGGAGGAAGAGGTCCGGGTCCTCGGCGAGCTCCAGGACCCGGGAGTTGAACGCGACCCAGCTGGCCTCGCGGTCCAGGAAGCGCTCGGGTCCGTGCCGGCCCTCCAGCACCTGCCGGGCCGCGGGCACCGGGTCGTCGATCCGGTCCCGGTCCCCGTGGCCCCGGGCGGCGTCGGGGACGGAGAGCTCGTCGGGACCCGCGAGGGATGCGGTCTCCTGCCCGGCGGCCGGGGCGTCGGGCGCGCTCCGGTCCGTCGCGGACTGCGGGGTGTCCTGCTGGTGCGTGGTCATCACGGTCCTGTCTCGTCGTGTCCGGTCCGGGCGGTCCGGGCGCAGGGAGGGCGGGGAGGGCGGGGAGGGCGGGTCAGCCGGGGAGGGTCCCGGCGTACATCACGTCGAGGTGCCAGGGCCGGAAGCCGAGCGCCTCGTACAGGCGCAGGGCGGCGGCGTTGTCGCCGTCCACGTAGAGCATGACCTCGGCCAGTCCCTGCTGTGCCAGGTGGTTGACGCCGGCGGCCGTCAGCGCCCGGCCCAGCCCCGTGCCCTGGTGCCCGGGCGCCACGCCCACGGCGTACACCTCGCCGAGGGGGCCGCGCTCGGCGTCGCCGGGGTGGACCTTGGTCCAGTGGAAGCCGGCCACGGTCCCCGGCTCGTCCTCCCGGACGGCGAGCAGGAAGCCGGCGGGGTCGAACCACGGCTCGGCCTCCCGCTGCCGGAGGTCCTCGAGGGTCATCCGGCCCTGCTCGGGGTGCCCGGCGAACGCGGCGGCGTTGACCCGCAGCCACTCCTGCTCGTCGCGGCCGGGCTCGAACGCCCGCAGGCGGAGGCCCGGGGGCACCGTCCCGGGCAGGGGGAGGTCGGTCGCGCCGCGCAGGGGGCGCAGCAGCCGGTGCAGGTCCCGCACGGGGGCCAGCCCGTGCCGGGCGGCGAGCGCGGCGGCGGCGGGGTGGCCGCCGTGCGCCCAGGCGTGGACCGTCCCGCTGGTGTCCGAGGCCACGGCGCCGGCCAGCGCCGCACCGACCCCGGCGCCGCGGTGGCCGGGGCCGACCACGAGCTCCACGAGGTGGGCGCCGTCGGGCTCGGGCACGCGCACCGCCGCGCCGAGCAGCTCACCGTCGTGCGAGCGCGCCAGGACGGTGTGCACCCGGTCCTCGCGCGCGGCGCGCAGGTCCACGAGGGTCTGGTCGGAGAACGGCGGGTCGCCGTCCGCGGCGGCCGCGCGGGACGCGAGCTCCTGGATCTCCTCCGCCGGCGGCACGAGCGGCCGGTCGAGGTCGAACGGCACGGGACGGGACATGGGACCTCCTGCGGGACGGGACGGGACGCGCGGGCCGGGACGGTACGGTGCTCAGCTGTCGCGGGGCCGCGTCGTGGCGAAGCTGTAGCCCACGTTACGCACCGTGGTGATCAGGTGCTCGTGGTCGGCGCCCAGCTTGGCGCGCAGGCGCCGCACGTGCACGTCCACGGTCCGGGTGCCGCCGTAGTAGTCGTAGCCCCAGACCTCGCTGAGCAGCTGGGCGCGGGTGAAGACCCGCCCCGTGTGCTGGGCCAGGTACTTCAGCAGCTCGAACTCCTTGTAGGTCAGGTTCAGGGGCTGACCGTTGACGTGGGCGGAGTAGGCGGCGTCGTCGATGACCACGGAGCCCGCGCGGATGCGGGTGTCGTCCTCGGGGACCTCGGCCGTGCGCGACGACGCCAGGCGCAGCCGCGCCTCGACCTCCGCGGGACCGGCGGTGTCGAGCACGACGTCGTCGACCATCCAGTTGGCGGCCACCGCGGCCATCCCGCCCTCGGTGAGGACCATCAGCAGCGGCGCCGCCAGGCCCTTGGCCGTGAGCAGCTGCGCGAGGTTGCGCGCGGTGATGAGGTCGGAGCGCCCGTCGAGCAGGACCACGTCCGGGGACCGGCCGTCGAGACTCCCGGACACGGTCCGGGTCGGGGCGACGGAGACCTTGTGGTTGAGCAGGTCGAGGGCCGGGAGCACCGATGCCGAGGGTCCGTCCGCGTCGGTCAGCATCAGGATCTGGAACACTCGTGCTTCTCCACTCTGGCGTACGGACTGAGCTGTCAGTATAGGTCCGGGCGCAGGACCGGCTCCGCGACCGCGCCGGTCCGGAGCGTGCCGGGCGCCCGTGCCCGCCGCCCGTCCGCACCCCGGTCCGTCCCGGCGCCCCGCTCGCGCAGCGCGGCGAGCCGCTATCGTTGCTCGTGTCCGCCCGGGCCCCGGCCCCGACCCCCGACAGTGCAGGAACCCGATCGCCATGAGATACGCCATGATCGCCGTGTGCAGCGTGCTCGGCCTCCTGGCGGCCCTGGCGGCGGTCGCGGTCGCCGGGCCCGCGCCGCTGCTGCTGGCGCTGGGGATGTCCGTGGTCATCGGCGTCGGCTGGCCGGCGGCCACCGGCATCACGGCGCGGTACCGCCACAACGTGATCATGACGGCCGCCGGCGTCGTCGCGGCCCTGCTCGTGCAGTTCCTGCCGGGCCAGCAGCTCGTGTGGCTGCCCGCCGTCGTCGGGGTGGCCCTGATGACCGTGTTCGCCGCGGAGCTGGTCCGGGGAGAGGGCGCCGAGGGCCGGCTCGAGTCCGCGATCGCCTCGACGGCCGGCGTGCTCGCGGCCGTCAGCTCCTCCGGCTGGATCGCCCTCGCCGGCGACTACCGGGCCAGCGGCCCGGACCCCGCCCTGCTCGTGGTGGTCGGGGCGGTCCTGGCCGCGCTGGTGGCCCTGGTGGGCGGCCGCGTCATCGCCGCGGCCCCGAAGAGCTCGCCCAAACGGGGGGTCGTGGTCCTCGGCGTGACGCCCGTGGCGTTCCTCGGGGTGGGGGCCGTGTTCACCGCCCGGCTCGTGGGCACCGTGGTAGTTTAGGGCCATGCTTGCACTCGAGATCTTCTACCTCGCCCTGCTCGGCATCTCCGGGCTGTTCATCGCCGGGATCTCCCTGAAGGTGGTCCTCGGCCTGTTCAAGGGACAGCACTAGTCCCGTGCCGATCGAGATCCCCTCGGATCTGATGCCGGAGCTCGTCCCGTTCGCCTGGTTGCTCGGCACCTGGGAGGGCGACGGCTTCATGGGCTACGGCGAGGTCGAGCAGCGGCCGTTCCGGCAGCGCGTGACCTTCGAGCAGAACGGACTGCCGTTCCTCGAGTACCGGGCGCAGACCACGCTCCTCGACGAGGAGGGGCAGCCGATGCGCCCGGCCACCGTGGAACACGGCTTCTGGCAGCTCGACCGCACCCTCGAGGACGGCGACGTGGGCCCCGGGATGCTCCCGCCGGACCTGGTGCCCGTGCTCCAGGGCGCCGAGGACGTGGAGCGGATGCGCAACGCGGACGGCGGCTTCGACGTCCTCGTGACCCTGACCCACCCCGGCGGCGTCGCCGAGCTCTACGCCGGTCAGATCAAGGGCCCCCGGATCGACCTCGCCACCGACGCCGTGATCCGCGCGCGCGGGGCCAAGGAGTACAGCTCCTCGACCCGCATGTACGGACTCGTCCACGGCGACCTGTTCTGGGCCTGGGACATGGCCGCCCTCGGCGAACCCCTGACCACGCACGCCTCCGCGCAGCTGCGGAAGATCGGCTGAGTCCCGTGACCGAGCACCGTTCCCCCCTGCTCCACCGACCGGGCGCCGTCGAGGCCGAGGGCCTGGACCGCGGCGTCGCCGCCCACTACGGCGACCCGCTGCGGGAGCAGCGCTCCCTCGTGCGGACGCCCGGCACCGTGGTGGACCTCTCCCACAAGGGCGTCGTCACCGTCTCCGGGCCCGACCGGCTCAGCTGGCTCACCACGCTCTCCTCGCAGGTGCTCACCGGGCTCGAGCCCGGGCGCAGCACCGAGACCCTCTTCCTGTCCGTGCAGGGGCGGATCGAGCACGCCCCCCACGTGGTCGACGACGGCACCACGACCTGGCTCATCACCGAGACCGGCGAGGCCGCCTCCCTGGTCGGGTGGCTGGAGTCCATGCGCTTCGCACTGCGGGTCGAGATCGAGGACCGCACCGGGCAGTGGGCCGTGCTCGGTGCGGCGGGCCCCGTGCCGGGACTGCCCGCCACGGTCGTGTGGCGCGACCCCTGGCCCCACGTCGCCCCCGGCGGGTGGAGCTACGCCGTGCTCGACGGACCCCACCCCGGTGAGGAGCGCACCTGGTGGGAGCACCTCGTGCCCCGCGACGAGCTGGACGCCCTGACCCGCGACCTGCCGCTCGCCGGCGCCTGGGCCGCGGAGGCGCTGCGGATCGCCGCGTGGCGCCCCCGCTGGGGCGCCGAGACGGACGAGCGGACCATCCCGCACGAGCTCGATCTGCTGCGCACCGCCGTGCACCTGTCCAAGGGCTGCTACAAGGGCCAGGAGTCCGTGGCCCGGGTGCACAACCTCGGGCACCCGCCCCGCCGGCTGGTGCTGCTCGACCTCGACGGCTCCGAGCACACGCTGCCCGCCGCGGGCGCCGACGTGGTCGCGGGGGAGCGCACGGTCGGCCGCGTCACCTCCGTGCAGCTGCACCACGAGCAGGGCCCCGTCGCACTGGCCGTGCTCAAGCGCACCGTCGATCCCGCCGCCACGCTCCTCGTCACCGACGGCGAGCAGCGGTGGGCCGCCGCGCAGCAGGTGGTCGTCCCGCCGGACGCCGGCCAGGTGGTCGGGCGGCAGACGGGCTTCCTCCGCGGCGCCCGGGACCCGCGTCCGTAGCGGCGCGCCGGCGCACGACCCCGTGACCCGGCCGGGGCGCCCGGGGCAGCCGCGCCGGACGCCCCGACCCGCCCCGCTCAGCGGCCGAAGAGCACGCGCGCCTCGTCCCAGCGGTGCTGGGGGACGGTCTTGAGCCCCTCGAGGGCCTCGGCGAAGTCGACGCGGACCATGTCGGTGCCGCGGAGGGCGACCATCCTGCCCCACTGCTTCTCGTGCACGAGGTCGACCACCGACATGCCGAAGCGGGTGGCGAGCACCCGGTCGAAGCCCGTGGGGGCGCCCCCGCGCTGGATGTGCCCGAGCGTGGTGTTGCGGGTCTCGATCCCGGTCCTCGCCTCGATCTGCTCGGTGACGTACTCCCCGACCCCGCCCAGCCGGGGCCGGCCGGAGGCCTCGGTGCCCTTCCCGGCGAGCACCTCCTCCCGGTCCTCCGGGATGAACCCCTCCGCGACGACCACCAGCGGGGACCGGCCCCGGTCGTAGACCTCCCGCACCCAGGCGCAGACCTGGTCCATGGAGACCTTCTGCTCGGGGATCAGCACGGCGTGCGCGCCGGCGGACATCCCCGAGTGCAGGGCGATCCACCCGACGTGGCGGCCCATGACCTCGGCGACCATGCACCGGTGGTGGGACTCCCCGGTGGTGCGCAGCCGGTCCATGGCGTCGGTGGCGATGGACACGGCCGTGTCGAAGCCGAAGGTGTAGTCGGTGGCCTGCAGGTCGTTGTCGATGGTCTTGGGCACGCCGACCACGGGCAGCCCGGCCTCGGCCAGGCGCTTGGCGCCGGCCAGCGTGCCCTCCCCGCCGATGGCCACGATCGCGTCGATCGCGTGGCGCTCGAGCATCACCCCGATGTTCTCGGGTCCTCCGCCGGGCCCGTCGTAGGGGTTCGTGCGGGAGGTGCCCAGGATGGTCCCGCCCTCGCGGGCCAGGCCGCGGACCCGGGTGCGGGGGAGGTCCATGATGTCGCCCTCCACGACTCCGCGCCAGCCGTCGCGGAAGCCCACGAACTCGTGGCCGTAGGTCTTGATCCCGTGCAGCACGGCGCCGCGGATCACCGCGTTGAGTCCGGGGCAGTCCCCGCCGCTGGTCAGCAGTCCGATCTTCATCCGTGCAGTCTCCTCCGGGCGGGCGTGCGTCTCGGCCGGACGTGCGCCGGCAGGCCCAGTCTAGTGAGTCCGGCCCCCGGCGACAGCGAGGGGCCCCGGGGCGGTGCCGGCGGGCGAGGGCCCCCGAGGGGCGGGCCTAGACTGCCGGGGAGGGCCCCGCCGGGCCCGCGAGGAGGGATGGCGTTGGACGCGGACAAGGAACCGGCCCGGGAGAACCTGCGGGAGTTCATCGACAAGCTGGTCGACCAGGGGTACACGGTGCGGGACGGGCAGTCCCCGGACCCGGACCTCATCGACCCCGGGGGCTCGGCCGTGGAGACCTGGCGGGAGGACTACCCGTACGACGAACGGCTGTCGCGGGAGGAGTACGAGCTCGAGAAGTACCAGCTGCAGATCGAGCTGCTGAAGTTCCAGTACTGGGGCCAGGACCACGACCTCCAGCACGTCATCGTGTTCGAGGGCCGGGACGCCGCCGGCAAGGGCGGGACCATCAAGCGCTTCACCGAGCACCTGAACCCGCGCGCCGCCCGGGTCGTGGCGCTGACCAAGCCCTCGGACCGGGAGCGCGGCCAGTGGTACTTCCAGCGCTACATCCAGCACCTGCCCACGGCGGGCGAGATCGTGATGTTCGACCGCTCCTGGTACAACCGCGCCAACGTCGAGCGCGTGATGGGCTTCTGCACGGACCCGCAGTACGAGCAGTTCATGGCCCAGGCGCCCGTGTTCGAGAAGATGCTCGTGGACTCCGGCATCCACCTGACCAAGTTCTGGTTCTCCGTCACCCAGCACGAGCAGCGCACCCGCTTCGCGATCCGGCAGATCGACCCCGTCCGCCGGTGGAAGCTCTCGCCCATGGACCTGGCCTCCCTGGACCGGTGGGAGGACTACACGGACGCCAAGGAGGAGATGTTCCTGCGCACGGACACCGACCACGCTCCCTGGATCACGGTGAAGTCCAACGACAAGAAGCGCGCCCGGCTCAACGCCATGCGCTTCTTCCTGGACCAGTTCGACTACGAGGACAAGGACCCGGACGTGGTCCATCCCCCGGACCCGCTGATCGTCCGGCGCGGCCTCGAGGCCGTCGGCGACTGACGGGGCGTCCCCGGAACGGGGGACGACGACGACGCCGCCCGTCCCCCTCCGGGGA
>NZ_JBHVDI010000046.1:0-22451 GCF_042802875.1 Kocuria sp. NPDC057446
CGGCAGGACCGGGCAGCCGCTCCAACGTCGGGGCGACAGGACTCGAACCTGCGATCTCCTGCTCCCAAAGCAGGCGCGCTAGCCACTACGCTACGCCCCGGTACCTGCAGCCTCGGCTGCAACGACTGCGGTCCTGGCAAGTGGAAAACGGTCACTCACCAGAGACCACCGGCGAGTCTACCGGCTGCGCGGACGGGGCCGCACCTCGGCCCGCCGGACCCCGGTCCGGGAGGCCCGCGAGCCGCCCGGTCCCCCCGCTCCCGGCGGCCGGCCCGGTCCCCGGGATTTGACACCGCACGCGCCGGGCCGGTTAATGGGAATGGCCTCGACAGAGTGTCCTGCGGGGATGTAGCTCAATGGTAGAGCCTCAGTCTTCCAAACTGATTACGCGGGTTCGATTCCCGTCATCCCCTCCCCCGCGCACGAACGCCCCGGTCCCGCTGGACCGGGGCGTTCGTCGTTGCCGGTCCCGCCCGCCCGGCGGACCAGCCCGACCACCTGCCACACCGCGCCCCGGTCGTCGTGCACGGGGTCCAGCCCGTGCTCCTGCAGGACGGCGAGCATGGCCGCCGGGGAGTGCACGTAGGTGCGGAAGGGTGTCCCGGCGGCGCGGAGACCGAGGTTCTCCAGGACGGCGAGCGCCCGCAGGAGGAGACGGTCGGCCGGGTGGCTGAGCACGAGCAGGCGCGTCGCCCGGTCCGCGGCGGCGGCCAGGAGCCGTGCGTGGTCGGGATAGCAGCACACGACCCGGTGCAGCACCACGACGTCGTGCGGCGCGACCGCCTCCGGGTCCGTTGCGATGTCCAGCTGTCGCCGCACCACGCGCCCGGACACCCCGGCGGCGGCGGCCAGCTCCGCGGCGACGGCCTCGTAGGAGTCCACGAGCTCCAGGTTCGTGGTCCGTGCGGCGCCCCGGCGCAGCAGCTCGAGCTGGATCGCGCCCACGCCACCGCCGATCTCCAGCACGCTGGCCCCCTCCGGACCCTGGGAGGCGAGGAACTCCACCACACGCCGGGAGGCAGGGTCGAGTCCCCGCCGCCGGTACCCGCGGGCGAGGCGCCGTGCGAAGCGGGGGCCGAAGACGCGCCGGTACCCGGCCGCGCCGCAGCAACTGGACATGACTCCAGGCTACGCCGCCGGCCCGGGTCCGGTCAGCGCTGGCAGGAGGGGCACCAGTAGAGCGTGCGCCCCTCCAGCTCCCCCGCCGCCACGGCCGTCCCGCACCGGCGGCACGGCAGGCCCTGGCGCCGGTAGACGAGGTGGGCGTGCTCGGGCCACGCCTGCGCCTCCCGGACGCCCGGGCGGTCCGCGGGGTCGGTCGTCAGGATCCGGCCCAGCCGCACACCGGTGCGCATGAGGGCCGCGTTCTCCGCCCACAGCTCTCGCAGCACCGGCTCGTCGAGGTCCCGGCCCGGCGTCATCGGGTCCAGTCCGCGGCGGAAGAGGGACTCCGCCCGGAAGATGTTGCCCACCCCGGCCACGACGGCCTGGTCCATGAGCAGCGCGCCCACCGGGCGTCGGCTGCGCCGGACCGCGGCCACGAAGGGCGCGGGGTCCGCGGACGGGTCGAGCGGGTCCGGCCCCAGTCCCGCCCGGGCCGCCTCGGCCTCGGCGGTGCTCTCGAGCACGCACAGCGACGGCCCGCGCAGGTCGGCCCAGCCCTCGTCGCCGACCAGCCGCACGCGCACCGCCCCGACCGGAGCCGGCGGCAGCAGCGGGCCCGTGGGGGCGGCGGCGTCGTCGTGCGCCTCCCGCTCCCCGATCCGGCGCGGGGCCCCGATCGAGGACGCGCCGCGGAAGCGGTCGGTGCCGCCGAAGCTCCACGCGCCGTAGAGGCCGAGGTGCGAGCGCAGCACCCGGTCCCCGGCGAAGTCCAGGAACAGCTGCTTGCCGTGGGCCCGGGCGCCCTCGAGGACGTGGCCGTCCAGGGCGGCCGCCCCGTCGGCGAAGCGCCCCTGCGGGGAGCTCACGGCCAGGGCCTGGCCCACGAAGCAGTCGGTGAACTGGCGGGCGAGCCGGTGGACGGAGTGGCCCTCCGGCACTCAGGCCTCCCGGGCGGCCGGGAACTCGCGCGGGCGCAGGTCCTCGAGCTTGCCGGCCACGGTGCCGGTGGACTCGTACTCGCCGATCTGCGCGATGCGGCGCTCGTGGCGCTCGTCGCCGGAGAAGGGCTCGGCGAGGAACGCCCGGACGATCTCCAGCGCCTCCTCCCGGGGGTGCTGGCGCCCGCCGACCGCCACGACCTGGGCGTCGTTGTGCTGGCGCGCGAGCCGGGCGGTGTCCAGGTTCCAGGCCAGGGCGGCGCGGATGCCCTCGACCTTGTTCGCGGCGATCTGCTCGCCGTTGCCCGATCCGCCCAGGACGATCCCGAGGGAGTCGAGGCCCGCGTCCCGGTCCGCCCGGACGGCGCGCGCGGCGCTGATGCAGAACGCGGGGTAGTCGTCGAGGGCGTCGTACTCGGCCGGGCCGTGGTCGACGAGGTCGTAGCCGGCGGCGACGAGCTCCTCGACCAGGAAGCGGGAGAGGTCCAGGCCGGCGTGGTCGGTGGCGATGTGGACGCGCATGGGCGGCGTGCTCCTGGGGTTCGCGGGGAACGGGGCGGGGTCGTGGCGGCCGCGCCCGCCGAGGCGGACCGGCCGCCCTCCAGCGTAGTGGGTGCCGCGGTCCCGGCAGGGCCTCCCGGGGCGGCCGGGGCCCGGCTGACATAATGGGACGATCCCCTGCGGCCCGCCGGTCGCGGACGCCCCGATCACGACCCCGTACCCGACCCCGACGAGAGGACGGCGCTGAAGTGCCCGGAACCAACCTGACCCGCCAGGAGGCGGCCGCGCGGGCCGAGACCGTGGCGGTGGACGCCTACGACGTGGTCCTCGACCTGACCCGCGGCGAGAGCCTCTTCCGCTCCACGACCACCGTGCGCTTCCGGGCGACCCCGGGGGCGACGACGTTCATCGACGCGATCACCGACGCGGTGCACTCCGTGGTGCTCAACGGCACGGAGCTCGATCCCGCCGAGGTCTCCGACGGCGTGCGGATCCAGCTGCCCGGCCTGGCCCGGGAGAACGTGCTGACGGTCGAGTCGGACTGCCGGTACATGAACACCGGCGAGGGCCTGCACCGGTTCGTGGACCCGGTCGACGACGAGGTCTACCTCTACACCCAGTTCGAGGTGGCGGACACCCGCCGGGTGTTCGCCGTGTTCGAGCAGCCGGACCTCAAGGCGCGCTTCGCGTTCACGGTCACGGCCCCGTCCCACTGGACGGTGGTCTCCACGCAGCCCACCCCGGGGCCCGTCCCCGCCGGGGACGGCGCCGCCACCTGGTCCTTCACCCCCACCCCGGTGGTCCCCTGCTACGTCACGGCGCTGATCGCCGGTCCCTACGCGTCCGTGCACGACGAGCTCACCAGCGCCGACGGCCGCACGATCCCGCTGGGCCTGTACGCCCGCCGCTCGCTCGTGGAGCACGTCGAGGCGGAGGAGATGTTCGGGATCACCAAGCAGGGCTTCGAGTTCTTCGAGGCGCAGTTCGGGGTGCCCTATCCCTTCGAGAAGTACGACCAGCTGTTCGTCCCGCAGTTCAACGCCGGCGCCATGGAGAACGCCGGCGCGGTGACCTTCGTGGAGCTCTACGTCTTCCGCTCCCGGCCCACGCAGGCCCGGGTGGAGCGGCGGGCCATCACGGTCCTGCACGAACTGGCCCACATGTGGTTCGGCGACTTCGTGACCATGCGCTGGTGGAACGACCTGTGGCTCAACGAGTCCTTCGCCGAGTTCATGTCCACCCTCGCCGCGGCCGAGCACACCCGGTACACGGAGGCGTGGACCACGTTCGCCGCCGGGGAGAAGTCCTGGGGCTACGAGCAGGACCAGCTGCCCACCACGCACCCCATCAAGGCGGAGATCCGGGACCTCGAGGACGTGCTGGTGAACTTCGACGGCATCACCTACGCCAAGGGCGCCTCGGTGCTCAAGCAGCTGGTGGCCTGGGTCGGCCAGGAGCAGTTCATGGCCGGGCTCAACCGGTACTTCCGGGAGCACGCGTGGGGGAACACCGAGCTGCGCGACCTCATGGTGCGCCTCGAGGAGGCCAGCGGCCGGGACCTCGACGAATGGGCCGCGAAGTGGCTCGAGACCGCCGGGGTCAACACGCTGACCCCGGACCTGGAGACCGACGAGGACGGGATCATCCGCGCGTTCCGGATCCGCCAGACCGCCCCCGAGGAGCACCCCACGCTGCGCCCGCACCGGCTGGCCGTGGGCTTCTACGACCATGACGCCGCGCAGGGCAAGCTCGTGCGCACGCACCGGGTCGAGCTCGACGTCGACGGCCCGTCCACCGAGGTGCCGCAGCTGGTGGGCCGGGAGCTGCCCGACCTCGTGCTGCTCAACGACGACGACCTCGCCTACGCGAAGATCCGCCTCGACGAGTGCTCCCTGGACACCGCCCTCACGCACCTGAAGAACTTCGAGGACACGCTCCCGCGCGCCCTCGTGCAGGCCTCCGTGTGGGACGGCGTGCACGACGGCGAGACGCCCGCCCGCCGCTACGTGGAGCTCGTGCTCGGCAACATCGCCCACGAGACCGCCTCGACCGGCATCCAGGTGCAGCTGCGCCAGCTGGACACCGTGCTCGACGGCTACGTGGCCGAGCCCCTGCGCGAGGCCGCCGTGCACGCCGCCGCCGACCGCCTCCGCCGGCTCGCCGAGGAGGCGGTGGCCGGCTCCGACCAGCAGCTGCAGTTCCTCCGGGCCTTCGCCCGGAAAGCCCGCACCGACGAGCAGCTGGACGTCCTCGAGCAGCTCCTCGACGGGCGGCGCGAGCTGGCCGGCCTGGCCCTGGACACCGACCTGCGCTGGAGCCTGCTCACCGCCCTGTGCGCCGGCGGACGCGCCGGCGACGCGGAGGTCGACGCGATGCTGGCCCAGGACCCCACCGAGGACGGCGCGATCGCGGCCGCCCGCGCCCGGGCGTCGATCCCCACGGCCGAGGCGAAGGCCCGGGCGTGGCAGCAGATCATGGTGGAGGGGTCCCTGCCCAACTCCATCCAGGACGCGGCGATCGACGGGTTCCGCACGGCCGCCGACACCGACCTGCTGGCTCCCTGGGCCGAGCAGTACTTCGCGGCGATCCCGGAGCTCTGGCGCAGCCGCACCCACGAGCTCGCCCAGCAGATCGCGATCGGCATGTTCCCGAACATCCCCGCCCAGGAGACGGTCGACGCCGCGGACGCCTTCCTCGCGGACCTGCCCGAGGACCTGCACGGGCTCCGCCGGCTGGTGCTCGAGCAGCGCGACGCGACCGCCCGCGCGGTGCGCGCGCAGGCCGTGGACGCCGCCTACGAGGTGGTGCGCGCGTGAGCGGCGAGCAGCGGCCCCCGGGACCGGGCGGACCGGCTCCCGGCGAGCCACATGCCGGCAGGTCCGGCGCGACGCCCCCGGCCGGCACGGCACCGGGCAGTGCTCCGGGCACCGCTCCGGGCACCGAGCCGCGCACCGACCCCGCGGCCGCGGCCCCGCCCGGGGCGCGGTCCTTCGCGGTCGGTGCGCCCCTGTCGCAGCTGCGCCGCCCCGTCCCGCAGGTGGGCGACGAGCGGGAGCAGGCCGAGGCGGGCACGGCGTCGTCGTTCTACGAGCAGGTGGGTGGGCACGAGACGTTCGTGAAGCTCGTGCACGAGTTCTACGCCCGGGTGGCCGAGGACGAGCGGTTCCGGGCCCTCTACCCGGAGGACGACCTCGGACCGGCCGAGGAGCGGCTGCGGATGTTCCTCGAGCAGTACTGGGGCGGGCCGACGACCTACTCGGAGCAGCGCGGGCACCCGCGGCTGCGGATGCGCCACATGCCGTTCCCCGTGGACGTGTGGGCGCGCGAGACCTGGCTGAGGCACATGCGCTCGGCCCTGGACACCCTGGAGCTCTCCCCGCTGCACGACGGGATCATCTGGGACTACTTCGACCGCGCCGCCCACGCCATGATCAACCGGCCCGGCTGAGACCCCCCGGCGCCGGCGTCAGCGCTTGGCCAGGACGTGGCCCGCGGGCGTGCTCAGCCGCACCCAGCGGCCGTTCTCGGCGACGGCGACCTCGGCGCCCGGTCGGAGGAAGCCGAGCGAGTACGCGGCGAACGCGGCGCCGTCGGGCAGCGGCGTCCCGGTCGAGCTCCCGGCGAGGGACTCCGCCCACCCGGACGAGCGGCCCCAGACCTGCGAGCGCACGGTGTCGACGACGGCGGCGCCCGCATCCGTGGGCACGGTCCGCGCGACCTCGGCGATCCCGGCCCTCGCCGCCTCCCGCAGGGCGTCCCCGTCGACGCGCCCCACCGGCACCCAGCCGCCGAGGGGCGGGGCGATGCCCGCCCACGAGACGTTCGCGTCCATGGGCGGCAGGCCCACCTCCGTGGCGTCCTGGTCCTGGCGCGGCATCCGGTCGAGGACCCCGCCGAGCGGGACGGTGACGTCCAGGGCCAGCTCCTCGGCCAGCGCGGCGGTGCGCAGGCCGAGGACCGTGGGCGTGCTGTCGAGCAGGCCGTGCGGCTCGAGCACGCACACGTAGACGCCGAGGGCCCTCCCGCGCGCCTGGAAGCGCACCGCGCCCTGGGGGTCCACCCCGCGGGCCCGGGACAGGTAGGTCCGCAGGTCGGCGACGTCGCGCGGATCCGTCAGCGGCAGAAAGCGTCCCACCGGGCTCAGGCCTCGGCCGGCGCCGGCCGGCGGGCGAAGCGGGTCGGGGCGTCCGACCAGTGCTCGAGCAGGCTCCGCTGGCTCTCGTCGAGGCGCACGGGCCGGCCGGTGGCGCGGTCGATCACCACGACGACCGTCTGGGCGACGGCGTAGACGCGGGAGCCGTCCTCCTCCTGCACGGCGTAGTCCAGCACGAAGCTCGACCCGCCCACGGAGGAGACCCACACCCGCACGGAGACCGGCTCGGCCCGGTACAGGAGCTGCTCCGTGTACTCCACCTCCTGCCGGCCGATCACGGTCATCAGGTCCCCCAGCAGGGTGCGGAACGTGGCGCCCTCGGCCACCCCTGCGGCGGCGCCCGCGGGCAGCGGCCGGGCCATGAGCCGGACCCGGGCGTCCTCGAGGTACTGGAGCATGGTGACGTTGTTGACGTGGCCGTAGCTGTCGATGTCGCCGAAGCGCATCTGGATGGGGATCAGCAGCGAGGACATGCCCCCCATCCCATCACACCGGGGCCCGCCGGTCGCGCCCCGGCGCGACCGGCCGCTTGGCTAGAGTGAAGCCCATGACCTACAGCCCTATCCCGGACCCCACCCAGGCCCTGCTCGACATGCTCGACCTCGCCGACGGGGGCGGCGCCCGCACCCTCGAGGACATCTACGTGGGCCACTCCATCTCCCCCGCCCGCGGCCGGGTCTACGGCGGGCAGGTCCTGGCGCAGGCCGCGACCGCCGCCATGCGCACCGTGGAGCCGGAGCGGATCGTGCACTCCCTGCACGCCTACTTCCTGCGTGCCGGGGACGTGTCCCAGCCGATCACCTTCGGGGTGGAGCGGATCCGGGACGGGCGGTCCTTCTCCGCCCGCCGCGTGCACGCCTACCAGGACGGGCGGGCCATCCTCTCGGCGATCGCGTCCTTCCAGGTCCCGGCCCAGGGCCTGGACCACCAGGACGAGTCCCCGCAGCACCTGCCCGACCCCGAGTCCCTGCCCAGCGCCGTGGAGCTGCTGGGCCACGTGGACGCCCCCGAGGCGCAGGCGATCGCCCACGAGCGGCCCTTCGACATGCGCTACATCACGGAGCCGATCTACTTCAGACCGGACTCCCGCGGGGAGCCGTTCAACGCGGTGTGGATCAAGACCCTCAAGCCGCTGCCGGACGACCCGAACATCCACCGCGCCGCGCTCGCCTACGCGAGCGACTACACGCTGCTCGAGCCCATCCTGCGGCTGCACGGGAAGACCTGGATCGAGCCGGGCATGAACATCGCCTCCCTCGACCACGCCATGTGGTGGCACCGGGAGGCCCGCGCGGACGAGTGGCTGCTCTACGTGCAGTCCTCCCCCAACGCGTCCTCGGCCCGAGGCCTCGGGGTGGGCCGGATGTTCTCCCGGGACGGCCGGCTCGTCGCGACGACCGCCCAGGAGGGCATGATGCGCTTCCCCGAGTTCTCCTGAGCGGCGTCCGGGGCGTGCTCCCGTCCGCACCCGAGCACGGCGAAGGGGCCCGTCCGGCGGAGGAGAGCTGGGCTCCTCTCCGCCGGACGGGCCCCTTCGGCACCGCGAGCCGACCGGGCGCGGCCCGGCGTCAGTCGCGGGTGAGGCGGCGGTGCGTGACGCGGTGGGGCCGTGCGGCGTCGGCGCCGAGGCGCTCCACCTTGTTGGCCTCGTAGGACTCGAAGTTGCCCTCGAACCAGTACCACTGGTCCGGCTCCTCCTCGGTGCCCTCCCACGCGAGGATGTGGGTGGCGACCCGGTCGAGGAACCACCGGTCGTGGGAGACGACCACGGCGCAGCCCGGGAACTCCAGCAGCGCGTTCTCCAGCGAGCCGAGGGTCTCGACGTCGAGGTCGTTGGTGGGCTCGTCGAGCAGCAGCAGATTGCCGCCCTGCTTGAGGGTCATGGCCAGGTTGAGCCGGTTGCGCTCCCCGCCGGAGAGCACCCCGGCCTTCTTCTGCTGGTCCGGGCCCTTGAACCCGAACGCGGAGACGTAGGCGCGCGAGGGCATCTCGACGTTGCCCACGTTGATGTAGTCGAGGCCGTCCGAGACGACCTCCCACAGCGACTTGTTGGCGTCGAGGTTGGCGCGGTTCTGGTCCACGTAGGAGATCTTGACGGAGTCGCCGATCTTCAGCTCCCCGCCGTCCAGCTCCTCGAGGCCCACGATGGTCTTGAACAGCGTCGACTTGCCGACGCCGTTGGGGCCGATCACGCCCACGATCCCGTTGCGCGGCAGGGAGAAGGACAGGCCCTTGATGAGGCTGCGGTCCCCGAAGCCCTTCTGCAGGTCCTTCGCCTCGATCACGAGGTTGCCCAGGCGGGGCCCCGGCGGGATCTGGATCTCCTCGAAGTCCAGCTTGCGGGTCTTCTCGGCCTCGGCGGCCATCTCCTCGTACCGGGCCAGGCGGGCCTTCGACTTCGCCTGGCGGCCCTTGGCGTTGGAGCGCACCCACTCCAGCTCGTCGGCCAGGCGCTTGGCCTGCTTGGCGTCCTTCTTGCCCTGCACCTCCATGCGCGCGCGCTTGGTCTCGAGGTAGGCCGAGTAGTTGCCCTCGTAGCCGTAGAGGCGGCCGCGGTCGACCTCGCAGATCCACTCGGCCACGTGGTCGAGGAAGTACCGGTCGTGGGTCACGGCCATGACGGCGCCGTGGTAGTCCTTCAGGTGCTGCTCCAGCCACAGCACGGACTCGGCGTCGAGGTGGTTGGTGGGCTCGTCCAGCAGCAGGAGGTCCGGCTTCTGCAGCAGCAGCTTGCACAGGGCCACCCGGCGGCGCTCACCGCCGGAGAGGACCGTGACGTCGGCGTCGGGCGGCGGGCAGCGCAGGGCGTCCATCGCCTGCTCCAGCTGCGAGTCGAGGTCCCAGGCGTTGGCGGCGTCGATGTCCTCCTGGAGCTTGCCCATCTCCTCCATGAGGGAGTCGAAGTCCGCGTCCGGCTGCGCCATCTCCTCGGAGATCGCGTTGAAGCGGTCGACCTTCGCCTTGATCTCGCCCACGCCCTCCTCGACGTTGCCGAGGACGGTCTTCTCCTCGTTCAGCGGAGGCTCCTGGAGCAGGATGCCGACGGTGTAGCCGGGGCTGAGCCGGGCCTCGCCGTTGGACGGCTGGTCGAGGCCGGCCATGATCTTGAGGATGGTGGACTTGCCGGCCCCGTTGGGTCCCACGACGCCGATCTTCGCGCCGGGGTAGAACGACATGGTGACGTCGTCCAGGATGACTTTGTCGCCCACGGTCTTGCGGGCCTTGGACATTGTGTAGATGAATTCCGCCATGCCCCCAAGGCTACCCCGCTCCGGGCCGGCCGACGGGCGGCCCGGGCGCTCCCCCGGCGGGGACGCCACGCATGCAGCGACACCGCCCGGCGCGGCCCGGTACTGTCCGGCACTGCCCGGCGCCGCCCTCGCACCGGGACGGCGCGGGACCGGCGGCACCGTCCGGTTCCGTCCCGGCGCGAGGGCTGCTCCGTGCGGGGGTCAGGTGGCGGCGGGCTGCCGCCGTGAGCGCCGCCGCGGGTCCGCCGCGGCGGCGAGCAGCTCACCGGTCTCCGGGTCGACGTCCGCCGGGACCACCGGACCCGCACCACCGTCCGAGGGGTCGCCGGTCTCGCTCGGGGAACCGTCCTGCGGCGGTGTCGGATGCTCCGGGGCACCGGCCTCCGTGGTGCCTCCGGCCTCCCCGGCGGGCCGCTCCCCCGCACGGTCCGCCGACGGGGCGGAGCTCACGGTGCGCTGGAAGCAGGCCGTGCCGAGCGCGAGGTCGTGCCCGATGGACACCGCGTCCACGTCCACGGCCGTGTTGCGCCCGTGCTCGCCCTCCCAGAACCGGACCTTGAGCTTGCCGACCACCACCACGGGCTGGCCCGTCCTGATGCTGGCCAGCGTGTTGAGCGCCAGGGAGCGGAACGCCTGGACGGAGAACCAGTTCGTGTGCCCGTCACGCCAGGAACCGGTCTGCTGGTCGAACCAGCGCGGGGTGGAGGCCAGGCGGAAGGTCACCACCACGGTGCCGTCGGGCAGGTTGCGGGACTCGGGATCCGTGGCCACGTAGCCGCGGACGGTGATCTGCTCGGTCATCGGGAACTCCTCTGGACGGCGGCCCTTGCGGCCGGTGCTGGCCCCGGTGGCGGGGTGCACCCAGCGTCCCCGCGGAGCAGATGCCGTCGCTGCCGGGCAGTCCCCCTTGTGGACGGCGGCAGGACCGGCGTCAGCGGACCGCTCCCTGTGCAGTGCGACCGCTGGGTGAGCGCTGCGTGGTCGGGCGTCCCGGCGGACGGTCGACGGTGCGGGGCGCCCGTCAGTCGATGTCGACGGCGTTCCAGGCGATGACGGCGAGGGGCTCACGATGCTGCTCCTGCTCGTGGGAGCACGCCCAGCACCAGGGGCCGTAGAGGGGTGGGGCGCCGCACTGGCAGAGTCTGATCCGGGCCAACGGACTCACCTCGATGTTCGTTGCAGTGGTCTGACAGGTGGCGGCCTGCCGGGAGTCATCCTGCGCGGGTGTCCTCACCCCTACTACCGGCGCGGAGGCTCCTGTGGATGCACCGGGATCGGGATTTCGGGTGCTGCGCCGCGCCGGGGCCGTCGGAGCCGGCCCCGATCGCCACCGGACCGCGGCTCGCGCCGCCGGGCGGAGCTCCTCCTCGGGGTCGAGGGGGCGAGCCCCCGGGTGTCGGCGGGCACGACGCGCAGACTGCGCACCGGTCGTGCCGGTGCAGTGCGGACGCCCCGGCCGCGCCGGGCGTCGTCGCCTCGGCCCGGGCCTCGCGTGCGGTTACGCGGCGCGCCCCGGCTCGACGACGATGCGGTTCTCCCGGTAGTCGAGATGCATGCCGTGCAGGTCGACGACGCCCCGGGTGATCTCGTCCAGCTGCCGCGGGTCGATGTCCGGGTCGACGTGCTGCACGATGAAGTCCCGGGTGTCCTCCGTGGCCTCCTCCACCGTGTCGTAGTGGTGGTAACGGGCCCCCTGCCCCGTCCACTGCCTGATGATGGTGACGCTCATGGTTCCTCCCCCTGATCGATTCCGGACCCGTGGTCCGTAGCCGCCCCGGGCACCCCGTCCGGGAACTGCGGCCGTCCCGGCGGGCTCGCCGCCGGGTCGTCGCCGAGGTGCGGCTCCGTCACCCCGCCCGCCCTGTCGCGGGCCCCAGGTGGCCGGTGACCGCACCCCTCGATCTGCTACTTAACGTATGCGAATTCACAGGTGCTGGTTGTCCACACTTTCGCCAACCCATACGCGCAAGCGGGGCAGAAAAGCCGTGGGGAAGGTGCAGAAGTCACCTGCAGGACCGGCCGCTCCACCGCCGAGCCGGACGGGCGCTGAGGAGATGCGGCGCATCGGCTACCGCCCCTCCGATCTGCCGGCCGTGGGGGAGGCAACGTGGGCGGTGGGGCCGACATGTGGCACGGTGGGAACCATGGGTCCACGGGCAGAGGAGAAGCAGTGATCGACCGCAGATTCCCCCTGTTGGGCCTCGGTGCCGCCCTCGTGGTGGTCGTCCTCCTCGGCGGGGCAGTGTTCATCAGTGTCGTCGACGCCCGCGACGAGGCCGCCTGCGATGATGCCGGCGGGGTGTACTACGAGAGCCTCTGCATGGAACCGGAGGCCTTGATCGACGTGGGCGATTGGCCCGATCCCGGCGTGCACGTCGGCACGGAGGGATAGCCCTCGCCTGTGGACCTGCGCGGCAGCTCTTGTGTCTCGTGCGAGCGGCGCCCTTTCCGTCATCGGCCTCGGGGACCCGCTCCGGGACGGGGTGGGTCCCGGGCCGGGGCGAGCGTCGATAAGGCGGACCCGGAGGCGCCCGATGCGACCTCCGCCGTCCCGCCCATCGTGCGCGTCACCGGCCGTGGGATCCACGACGACGTTGACCCCTGCCGCTGGATCGGCCGATCCGCGACCAGCACGGACCAGGACGCCTGGTTCGGCGAGGCCGGCCGTCTCGCCGCTCGTGATTCCGGGCCCCGACCAGCAACAAGGCGTCCCGACCCCCCATGACGACGCCGTCTGTCCGGACGAACACACTCTCGTGGACGAGAACGGCCGCGGGGGCCGTGCTGGGCCGCGTCCGGGTTGAGCGTCCGTCCAGTGTGTCCCCCTACAGTGGGGGGCTCCCATCCCGTGCATACCGCCTACCGAAAGATGGATCTGTGCTTCTCCTCTCCTTCACCAGACCCGGCAACTCGCCCTGCATCGTGAACTCCGGGGTCTTCCTGGCGGCCGAGGTGGAGACTCCTGACGACCTGATGGTCATGCCCGTCAAGAAGGACGGCACTGCTGGAATCGATCAGCGCCACAGGACCAGGATCGTTTTCGGCGGCGATCTGCGGGACGCGGTGTACAGCTTCGGGTCCGCGGTACCGGCCCAGGAGTTCGTGGCGCAGCTGGCGCAACAGCTCACCGGATCGGAGCAGACAATCGTCGACCTGGACGCGCTGGCGAGGCAGTGCGGATGGGAGCCGATCGAGCAGCCGACCCGGTCCGCAGGAGCGGTCACCAGGACCTGAGACCGGGACGGTGGCCGTGTGACGCCCGGACGGCCGGGATGACGATGCGGTCGTCGGCGCCGGGGAGGCTCTGCAGCCCCGCCGTACGCTGGTCCTCGAAGGTCGCCGAAGTGCCTGCTCGCCGTCCTCGGCCTCGTGCCCCGGCGTGGCCCCTGTGACGGTCCTGTCGTGCCGTGCTTTCCCCGAGCGCTCGGTGTGAGCGGACAGCGCCGGCCGTCGACGGGTCTCGCCGACCGGTCCGCGGAGGGGATGCCGCGGACCGTCCGGTCGGACCCACTGGTGTGCCCCAGGAGGGAGTCGAACCCCCGACCAAGAGATTAGAAGGCTCCTGCTCTATCCACTGAGCTACTGAGGCGTGCCGCCCGGGACCGCGTCCCGGGCGCCGTCGTCGAGTTTACCAAGTCGGCGGGACCGCACGGCGTCCTCAGATCACGGCGCTCTGCACCGGTGGCTGGTAGCGGCCGTGGAACAGCCGTCTGGTCGCCGGGTCGATGAACCACAGGTACACGCCGTAGGAGAGCGCGACGACCGCCGCGATCAGCCGCCCGGAGTTGAGGTCCAGGTCCAGGTACGGGAACACGTCCAGCTGGTCGGAGACGGCGTAGATCATGAAGAAGACGGTGAGGAAGAAGAGGATGTCGACCTGCCAGTCGCTGCGGATGCCCGTGACGGCGAACAGCGGGATGAGCCACACCACGTACCAGGCCTGGATCATCGGGGCGAACAGCACGAGCGCGGCGAGCGCCCAGGTCAGCCGGCGGATCAGCTTCTCGTCGCGGCCCACGAACATGAGCCAGAGGATGACGGGCACCGCGAGGGCCTGGCCCACCGTGTGGGTCGCCTCCCGCCACTGGGCCGTGTCGGCGCCGAGGGCGGCGGCCAGGGTGGTGGCCAGACCGCCGAGGAAGCCCACCGGGGCGTACCAGATGGAGACCGAGCCGGGGGTGGACATGGCGGAGACCCAGCCGAAGCCGAAGCCGTTGAGCAGGCCCATCAGGCCGAGCAGGGTCACCGAGTAGGCCAGGACGAGGAACCAGATCACGAAGCGGCGGGGCCACGAGGCGTTCCGGCCCGCCCACAGCAGGCCGACGAAGGGGAGGAAGACCAGGGTGATCGGCTTGATCGCCACGGACAGGGTGACCAGCGTGGTGCCGAGCAGACCGCCCTTCCAGTTGCGGTGCACGGCCGCCGCGTAGGTGCCGCCCAGGGCGAGGGCGATCATGATGGCGTCGTTGTGCACGGAGATGATGAAGTTCGTGAGGAACAGGGGGTTCGCCACGCTGAGCCACAGGGCCCGTGCCGGGTTGACGCCGTGCAGCCGTGCGAGCCGCGGGATCAGCCACATGCACGCGACGACGGCGAGCACGCACATCCCCCGGAACCAGAGCACCGCGGCGTCCGGGTCCGCCCCGGTGACGGCCACCACGAACTGCTCGAGCCACAGGAAGAGCGGCCCGTAGGGCGGCGGGGACTCCGACCACATCTGGTCGGCCCCGAGCTGGAAGAAGTTGTCGATCGTCGAGACGCCGTGCTCGTAGGGGTTCAGACCGTTGGCCATGACCCGGCCCTGACCGATGTAGGAGTACACGTCCCGGCTGAACAGGGGGATCGTCACGAGCATGGGGGCGGACCACGCCGCGATGGCGATGAGCACCCAGCGGCCGCTCCCGGGCTCCCACCGGTTGAGCTTCTGCCCCAGGCGCAGCCACTCGCGGATGAGGAGCATCCCGCCCACGGCGAGCAGGAGGATGGAGACGATCACCCCGGTGGTGGTGAAGCGCATGCCGATGATCAGCGGCGCCTGCCGCAGCGGGGACACGGAGGCCAGCCAGCCGACGCCGAACGAGCCGACGAGCAGCATGAGCGAGCCGAGGGCGCCCATGAGCACGGTCCGCAGCAGCGAGCCGGAGAGGTGCTCCGCGCCCTGGGGAGCAGCCGGCGGCCGGACGCCACCCGGTCCCTCGCCCGGCGCCGGCGTCGTCGAAGTCGTCTGCACTGCTCTCCCGATGCGCCCGTCCGGTGGCTGCGGGCGCCGCGGCTGGGCGCAGCACGGACCCGTGGTCGCCCCGATACTATCCCCGGCGCCTCCGGGGATCCCCGACCGGCCGTGGACGGATCGGCGGGGACCGGCGGCGTCGGGGCGGCACGGTAGATTGTCCGGGTGGCTACTTCCAACGGACGCATTGTGTGGATCGACTGCGAGATGACGGGGCTGTCCCTCGAGGAGGACGCTCTCATCGAGGTCGCGGCGCTCGTCACCGACGACGAGCTCAACGTGCTCGGGGAGGGCGTCGACGTCGTGATCCGCCCGAGCGAGGCGGCGCTGGCGCAGATGGGGGACTTCGTGCGGAACATGCACACCTCCTCCCGGCTGCTCGACGAGCTCCCCTCCGGCCTGACCATGGAGCAGGCGCAGGAGCAGGTCCTCGCCTACGTCAAGGAGTGGGTGCCGGAACCGGGCAGGGCGCCGCTGGGCGGGAACTCGGTGGGCACGGACCGCACGTTCCTGGTGCGCGACATGCCGGAGCTCGTGGCGCACCTGCACTACCGCGTGATCGACGTCTCCACCATCAAGGAGCTCTCCCGCCGGTGGTTCCCCCGCGCGTACTTCCAGGCCCCGCCGAAGACCGGCAACCACCGGGCCCTGGGCGACATCCGGGACTCGATCGACGAGCTGCGCTACTACCGCCGCGCCGTGTTCGCCGCCGCGCCGGGACCGGACTCGGAGACCGCGAGGAGCATCGCCGCGGAGATCGCCGCCTCCCGCACCGGGGCCTGAGCGCCCCCGCCGAGGCCGTCGGGGCCGCGGACCGGACGTGGTCCTCGACCCCTCCGGGGATGCGGTACACTCGTATGCGTTGCCCAGCGGAAGCACGGTTTCCGGCGGGCGTTCATGGTGGGCGTAGCTCAGTTCGGCAGAGCGCCTGGTTGTGGTCCAGGAGGTCGCGGGTTCAACCCCCGTCGCTCACCCACCGTGAAAGGCCGTCCCGAGGACTCGGGGCGGCCTTTCGTCGTTCCCGGTCCGAGGGGCCCCGCCCCGGCAAGTCGAAGGAAGTGCGTCATGGCCGTCCGCCCCGTGGTGATCACCGGTGATCCCGTCCTGCACCGCCCCGCCGCCAAGGTGGCGCGGTTCGACGAGGAGCTGCGCGCCCTCGTGGAGGACATGTACGAGACCATGGACGCCGCGCACGGCGTGGGCCTCGCCGCCCCGCAGATCGGCGTGGGGCTGCGGATCTTCACCTACACGTTCCAGAACGACGACGACGTGGCGCCGCGCGGCGTCCTCGTCAACCCGGTGCTGACCCCGGGGAAGATCTCCCAGGACGCGCCGGACCCGGACGAGGAGTCCGAGGGCTGCCTGTCCGTGCCCGGCTACAGCTGGCCGCTGAAGCGGGCGGACTGGGTGCGGGTCGCCGGCTTCGACGTCGCGGGCCGGCCGGTCGACTTCGAGGCCACCGGCTGGTTCGCCCGCGTCATGCAGCACGAGTACGACCACCTGGACGGCAAGCTCTACGTGGACCGGCTCAACGACAAGTGGTCCCGCAAGGCCCGGAAGGCGGTCAAGGCCGAGGGCTGGGGCCGCGGCGGCCGCACCTGGACCCCGGGCGTCGACGAGGACCCGTTCGGCCACTGAGCGCCCCGGGCGCCCCCGTCGCGGTGGGCACCCCCGGTCCGGCCGCTCAGTCCTCCGTCAGCACGACGACGAGCTCGCCCGCCGACCGGGCCGTGGGCTCCGTGAGCTCCGCGGGCCAGCGCTCCCGGGCCGCCGCGAGCAGGTCCTGCGGCGTCCGGGGGCACTCGCCGGCGGCGGCGCGCTCCACGAGGTGCCGGGCGAGCAGCCCGCGGGTGTGCTTGGCCATGTGCGAGACGACCTGGCGCCGCCCGTGCCGCTCCCGGACCACCTTCACCCCCACCGTCCGCCCGCGGGGGCCCCGCCACGGCGCCGCGTAGGCGGCGGACCGGCAGTCCACGACGAGTCCGTCCCCGGCCGCCGGCTCCAGCACGGCGGGCAGGTGCCGTTTCCAGTGGGCCGCGAGCCGGCCGAGCCCCGGCAGCTCGGCGCCCATGGACAGGCGGTAGGCCGGGATCCGGTCCTCGGGGCGCACCGCGCCCCACAGCGCCGAGACGACGACGAGGGAGGCCGCCGCGGCGGCCCGCTGCGCCCCGCTCATCCCGGCCGGGTCCAGGGCGTCGTAGAGCACCCCGGCGTAGACGCTCAGGGCCGGGGCGGCGGGCTCCGCGCCCAGGCGGGTGTTGCGCTCGACCTCACCGCGCAGCCGCTCGCCCACGCCCAGCACCTCGAGCGCGTCCTCGCGGGCGCTCGTCGCGGCCAGCGCGGCGAGCACCTGCTCCCGGGCGGCCGTGAGCCCGGGGAAGGACAGGGCGGCGGGGTCGGCGGGGGCGCCGGCGCCGGGGGCGGTCTTGGTCTCGGAGGGCGGGAGGAGGATCAGCACCCGCAGAAGTCTAGTGACCCCCGCGGGGTCGGCGGCACCGGCGGTCCCCGCTCCGGGCACCGGGGCTCCGGTCGGGGCGCACGGGGGCCGGCGGGTAGGATGGACGGCGGACAGGTCGGCCGGGTGACCGCGGGCCGCGCAGCTCCGGCTGCCGCGGCGCGAGGAAAGTCCGGGCTCCGCAGAGCAGGATGGTGGGCAACGCCCACTCGGGGAGACCCGCAGGAAAGTGCCACAGAAAACAGACCGCCCGCCCCCGGTCCTCCGGGCGGCGGGTCAGGGTGAAAAGGTGGTGTAAGAGACCACCAGCGCGCCGGGTGACCGGCGCGGCTCGGTAAACCCCATCCGGAGCAAGGCCAGACAGGGTGCGTTCGAGGGCTGCTCGCCCGAGCACCCGGGTAGGCCGCTGGAGCCCACCGGCAACGGTGGGCCTAGATGGATGGTCACCGGCACGGCAAGGGCAACCGGCCGTGCGCACAGAACCCGGCTTACAGGCCGGCCTGTCCCCCGCTCTCCCGGCACGGCCCTCCCCGCGCGGCGCCCCGCGGGGTGCGGCGGTCCTCAGGACCGGACGAGGAGCACCCCGCACTCGGGGCACGTCAGCACCTCGTCCGCGGCGGCCGCACGGAACGCGACCGCGTCCGTGGGGCTGAGCGCCGTTCCGCAGGACCCGCACGCGGTGCCCCGCAGCTCGGCGGCCGCCGGGCGCTCGGTGCCGCGACCGCTCCGGATCTTCTCGTACCGCGCCAGCAGCGCGGGATGGCCCACGCCGTCCGCGGCGGCCGTGCGCGCGCCGGCGAGCTCGTCCCGCTCCGCCGTCAGGTCACGGCCCTCCGCGTCCCGGGCCTCCACGCGACGCCGGGCCTCCGCGTCGGCCTCCTTGAGCCGCGGCGTGATGCGCGCGCGGTGCGCCGCGGCGTCCTCGAGCTCCTGCATGACCTCCAGCTCCGCCTCCTCCGCCTCGGCCAGCTGCCGGACGCGGGTGTCGAGCTCGTGCTGCAGGCCCATGAGGTCCTTGGCGGAGCCGCCCTGCTCGAGGCGCCGGCGGTCCTTCTCGATCGAGGCCTGGACGCGGGCCACCTTCTCTTCGGCGGCGGCCAGCCGGTCGCGGATCTCCCGCTCGCCGGCGTCGAGCTGCTTGGCGGCGGCGATCGCGCGGGCCCGGAGCTGCAGCGCGGCGGCGACCTCGGGATCGGTCCGCAGTTCCGCGATCCGGGCGGCGATGCGGCGCAGCCGGGCGTCGACCCGCTCGAGCTCCAGGAGGGCTCGTTGCTGCTCGGGCGTGGCGTTGCTCATGCGGGTCCTCCTGCGGTCGGTGCGGCGGGGTCTGTGGCGGGCTCAGCAGCGGCACCGTGGTGCACGGAACCGTCCTGGCCGGGGTGGTCGATGCGGAAGTCCCAGGGGTCGGAGCGCCGCGCGGAGACCGCGACCTCGACGTCGTGGCCACGAGCGGCGAGCGCCTCCCGCAGCGCGGCGGCACCCACGGGCAGCCACAGCCACTCGCTGGCGAAGTGCGAGAGGTCCACGAGGTACGGGGTGCCGTCGGCGCCGGGGCCCGCCGCGGCCTCGCGGGCCTCGGAGGCGGGGTGGTGGCGCAGGTCCGCGGTCACGTAGACGTCGGCCCCGGCGGCCCGCACCTCGTCGAAGAGCGAGTCCCCGGCTCCCCCGCACACGGCCACCCGCCGGACGAGGGCGTCGGGGTCCCCCGCCACGCGGACGCCGTGGGCGGTGGGCGGCACCGCGTCGGCGAGGCGCCGGGCGAGCTCCCGCAGGGGCACGGGCCGTGCGAGGTCCCCCACCCGCCCGATGCCCACGGCCGGGTCCGCGGGGTGCGGTGCGAGGGGCGTCGTCGTCGTCAGCCCGGCCGCCCGGGCCACGGCGTCCGAGACGCCGTCCGGGGCGGAGTCCGCGTTGGTGTGGCAGGCGAGCAGGGCGCACCGGTGCTCGATGAGCTCGTGCACCACGGCGCCCTTGAAGCCGTCGGCCGCCACGGAGGTCACTCCGCGCAGGAGCAGGGGGTGGTGGGTGAGCAGCAGGTCCGTGCCCGTGGACACCGCCTCGGCGACGACGTCGGCCACGGGGTCCACCGCGAACAGGATCCGGCGCACGGGCTGGTCCGGGCGGCCCGTGACGAGCCCGCTGGCGTCCCACGGCTCCTGCAGGTGCAGGGGCCACAGCCGCTCGACCGTCCCGAGCACCTCCGCGAGGGAGGGGGCGGGCCCGGACGGGGACGTGCTCTGCTCGCTCATGCGCCCCAGTCTAGGAGCCCGTGCCGTGCGGGTAGCCGAGGGGCCCGCACGGCACGCGGCGGACGGACCGGCGGAGGGGCCGGGAATGCTGTGCGCCGCGCGGTGTTGTACGGGTCATGGCCTTCCCCGCGCACGACGACGCCCGCCCTGCCCCCGCACCCCGCCCCCCCGGCGAGGACCCCGCCGCGACCACCACCTTCGTGCTGGCCGGCGGGTGCTTCTGGTGCCTCGACGCCGTCTACCGGATCACCCGGGGCGTCACCTCCGTGGTCTCCGGGTACACGGGCGGCGACCCCGCGCGCGCCGACTACTACTCGGTGTGCTCGGGCACGACCGGGCACGCGGAGGCGGTCGCCGTGACCTTCGACCCGTCGGTCGTGCCGGCGGACGTGATCCTCGACCTGTTCTTCACCGGCCACGACCCCACGACCCTCAACCGGCAGGGCTACGACGTGGGCACCCAGTACCGCTCCGCCATGTTCTGGGCCGACGAGGCCCAGCGGGAGCTGTTCGAGCAGGCGATCCGCCGCACGCAGCCGGCCTGGGGCCAGCCGGTCGTCACGACGCTGGAGCCGCTCGGCGCGTTCTGGGAGGCCGAGCCGGAGCACCAGGACTTCTACGCCCAGCAGCCCTGGAACGGCTACTGCCAGGTCATCATCAACCCCAAGCTGGCGAAGGTCCGGCAACGTTACTCCGCATGGCTTACCGCGTAGTAGCGGTTGCGGGGCCTGGCTAGGCTGAGCTAGGACCGCGCCGCCGCGGGCCCCCCAGAGCGCCGGCGGCCACAGCACCACCCGAGCACCATCCCGATCCGACCGAGAACCGATCACGCAGAAACCGAGGTACGCACATGCCGAAGATCTACAACGACGTCACCGAGATCGTGGGCCGCACCCCGCTCGTCCACCTGAACCGGCTCGACGAGGGCCTGCCCGGCAACGTCGCCGTGAAGCTGGAGTTCTACAACCCCGCCAACTCGGTCAAGGACCGCATCGGCGTGGCGATCATCGACGCCGCCGAGAAGTCCGGGCAGCTCAAGCCGGGCGGCACGATCGTCGAGGGCACCTCCGGCAACACCGGGATCGCGCTGGCCATGGTCGGCGCCGCCCGCGGCTACAAGGTCGTCCTGACCATGCCGGAGACCATGTCCACGGAGCGCCGGGTGATGCTCCGCGCCTACGGCGCGCAGATCGTGCTCACCCCGGGCGCGGAGGGCATGCGCGGCGCCGTGGAGAAGGCCCAGGAGATCGTCGAGACGACCGAGAACGCGGTCCTCGCCAGCCAGTTCGCCAACGAGGCGAACCCGGCGATCCACTATGCGACCACGGGCCCCGAGATCTGGGAGGACACCGACGGGCAGGTCGACGTGTTCATCTCCGGCGTGGGCACCGGCGGCACCATCACGGGCGCAGGCCGCTACCTGCGCGAGCAGAAGCCGGACGTGCGCCTCGTCGTCGTCGAGCCCGCCGACTCGCCCCTGCTCACCGAGGGCAAGGCCGGCCCGCACAAGATCCAGGGTCTCGGGGCGAACTTCATCCCGGACATCCTGGACCGGGAGATCTACGACGACGTCTACGACGTGACCGTCGAGGACTCCGTGCGCGTCGCCCGCGAGCTCGGCACCAAGGAGGGCATCCTCGGCGGGATCTCCTCGGGCGCCATCGTGTGGGCCGCCCTGCAGGAGGCCGCCAAGGAGGAGAACCGGGACAAGCTGATCGTGGCGATCGTGTGCGACTTCGGCGAGCGCTACATCTCCACCCTGCTCTACGAGGACATCCGGGGCTGATCCGCGGCACGGGCCCACGACCCGCCCCCGCCGGGAATAGCGCCGCCTGCCGGTGACGTTGCCCCGGTGGTGGGCGGGTCGTTCCCGTCCCAGCCCCAGCGTCCCCCGTCGGCCCCGGCGGGACCGGACCCCGCCCCGGAAGAACAGAGGATGACCGTGAGTTTTTGGAGCCGACTGGCCGAGGACCTGCAGACGGCCCGGACGCACGATCCGGCCGCGCGCTCCCGGGGGGAGATCGCCCTCAACTACTCGGGTCTGCACGCCATCTGGATCCACCGTCTGTCCCACCGGCTGTGGCAGCACCCGGACCGGCGGCTGCTGGCCCGCACGGTCTCCCAGCTCGGCCGTTTCCTCACGGGCGTGGAGATCCACCCGGGGGCGACCATCGGACGCCGGTTCTTCATCGACCACGGCATGGGCGTGGTCATCGGGGAGACCGCCGAGATCGGCGAGGACGTGATGATCTACCACGGGGTCACCCTGGGCGGGCGCTCCCTGGAGAAGGTCAAGCGGCACCCCACGGTGGGCGACCGCGTGGTGATCGGCGCCGGCGCGAAGATCCTCGGCCCCGTGGAGATCGGCGCCGACTCCGCCGTGGGCGCCAACGCCGTGGTGGTCAAGGACGTGCCCGAGGACTCGATCGTGACCGGCATCCCCGGCAAGGTCCGCCCCCGCACGCCCGAGAAGCAGCAGCCCCTCGTGGACCCCTCCACCTACATCGACCCCGCGATGTGGATCTGAGGCCCGACCCGGTCAGCACGACGCCGGCCGGCCGCTCCCGCGC
>NZ_JBHVDI010000047.1:0-22441 GCF_042802875.1 Kocuria sp. NPDC057446
TGGCCCGGGGGGGGGGGGCCGTCGGGCCGCCGCCCCGGTCGTCGAGCCCGGATCCGGTTCGACAGGTGCTGCTGTGGCGGGCTGCTCCTGCACGGCCCGCCCTACGGTGGCTACAGTCTAGTGCGCGAGCGCCTCCTCGGCGGCACGCTCCGCGCGGGCCGTCGCCCGGGCCTCCTGCTCCCGGACGGCGGGCTCCCCGCGGCGCAGCAGCGCGTAGAGGGGCGCGGCCACGAACAGGGTGGCCGCGGTGCCCACGATGATCCCGACGAACAGGGACAGGGACAGGTCCTTGAGGGTGCCCGCGCCGAGGACCAGCCAGCCGATGAACAGGATCGAGCCCACCGGGAGGATGCCGACCACGGAGGTGTTGATCGAGCGCACGAGGGTCTGGTTCACGGCGAGGTTCACCTGGTCGGAGAACGTCCGCCCGGCCCGCTCCGGCGGGGCCGTGCCGTCGAGCAGTCCCTCGGTGTTCTCGCGGACCTTGTCGAAGACCACCACGGAGTCGTAGAGCGAGTAGCTGAGCACCGTGAGGAAGCCGATCACCGCGGACGGGGTGACCTCGAAGCCCACGAGTGAGTAGATCCCCGCGGTGATCGCCACCGAGGCGAGCATGCCCGCGACCGCCGAGACCGACATCTTCCAGGTGCGGAAGTACAGGGCCATGAGGGCGGTGGCCAGCACCACGAAGAGCACGAGCCCCCGCAGGGCCTGGCTGGTGACCCCGGCCCCCCAGGTGGGTCCCACGAAGTTGGAGGTGACCTCCTCCTCGCTCACTCCGTAGGCCTCGACCAGGGCGTCCTTGACGGCGAGCGTCTGGTCGTCGTCGAGCTGCTCGGTGCGCACCCGGACGGTCTCCGGGGCGATGTTGGTGACCTCGACCTCCGCGGCGTCCGAGGACCCGGCGACGGCGTCCCGGCCGGTGTCGATGTCCGGGTCGGCCACCGAGGACACCGTGAACTCGGACCCGCCGGTGAAGTCGATGCCCAGGTTGAAGCCGCCCTTGACCACGGGCACGAGCAGCGAGAGCAGCACGAGGACGCCCACGATCGCGAGCCACCGCCTGGCCTTGGCCACGAAGGGGTAGGAGGTCCGCCCGCTGTGCAGGGCGTTGCCGAAATCTGCGAACCGGGACATCAGGCGTTCTCCTCGGGGGTGCGGGCGGCGGACGACGACGCACCGACCGGCGCGCCGTCCGGGGCCGCCGCGGACGGGGGGTCCTGCGGCGCGGTCCGCGCCGCTCGGCGGCGCCGCTCGGCGATGGTCAGGCCGTCGTGCTCGGTCCGGGGCTCGCGCAGCCGTCCGGCGCCGCGGTACAGCGGCACGGCGTCCAGGGCCTCGGGGCTGAGCCCCGAGTGCTTCCCGCCGCCGCCGAAGTAGCGGGTGCGGGCGAGCATGACCATCACCGGGTGCGTGAAGAGGAACACGACGAGGAGATCGGCGATGGCGGTCAGGCCGAGGGTGAAGGCGAAGCCGCGCACGTTGCCCACGGCCACGAAGTACAGCACCCCGGCGGCCAGCAGGTTCACGGCCTTGGACGCGAGCACGGTCTGGCGGGCGCGCTGCCAGCCGTGGTCGACCGCCGCGGGGATGGAGCGGCCGCTGCGGATCTCGTCGCGGATGCGCTCGAAGTAGACGATGAACGAGTCGGCGGTCTGGCCGATCGCCACGATCAGGCCCGCCACGCCGGCCAGGGACAGCCGGTAGTTCGCGGACCAGCCCAGCAGGGTGATGGCCAGCCAGGTGAGCACGCCCGCGACCACGAGCGAGCTGATGGTCACCAGCCCCAGCAGCCGGTACTGGAAGAGGGAGTAGACGCACACGAGCACCAGGCCGATGATCCCGGCGATGATGCCCATCCGCAGCTGGTCCGCGCCGAGGGTCGCGGAGATCTGCTGCTCGGACTGGATGTCGAAGCTCATGGGCAGGGCCCCGTACTTGAGCTGCTCGGCCAGGAACTGCGCCTGCTCCTCGGTGAACTGCCCCGTGATCTGGGCCTGACCGTCGGTGATCACGGCGTTCATCGAGGGCGCGGAGACCACCTGGCCGTCGAGCAGGATCGCGAACTGGCTGCGGGGGTCGCCCGGCGTGGCGTTGCCGATGCCGTAGAGCCGCTCGGAGAGCTGCCGGAAGGTGTCCGTGGCCTCGGGGCCGAACTGCAGGTTGACGGCGAACTGGTTCAGGGACACGCCCTGGGAGTTCTGGGCCGTGCCGTAGGAGGCGTCGTCGATCCCGGTGCCCTGGATCTCGACCGGTCCCAGGAGGTACTTGGTGGCGGTCTCGGGCTCGCAGGCGACGATCGGCGCGTCGGGGTCCTGGGCCTCCCGCTCCTCCGGGGACTGCGGCGCGGTGCAGTCGGTCTCCTCGAACTGCCGGAACAGCTCGGGGGTGATCCAGTTCGGGTCGGAGGCGTCGGCGGGCTCGGCGGTGGGCTCGGGCACCTCGTCCTCGGCCACGCGCTGGTCCTCGGGCACCGGCTCCGCCGCGGCGGTGGTGAGCACGGGCCGGAAGTTCATCTGCGCGGAGGTCTGGATGAGCTCGCGGGTCTGGGCGGAGGGCACACCGGGCATGGAGACCACGATGTTGCTGCCGGACTGGGTGGCGATCTCCGCCTCCGCCACGCCGGAGCCGTCCACGCGCTGGCGGATGATCTCCACGGCCTGGTCCAGCTGCTCGGCGGTGACCTCCTGGCCGGCGTCCTCCCCCTGCAGGGTCGGGGCGAGGATCATCTGGGTCCCGCCCTCGAGGTCCAGGGCCAGCTTGGGTCCCCAGCCGGTGCGGTCGGTGCCCGTGCCCCAGGCCAGCAGCCCGGCCAGCAGGGCCAGCAGCACGATCAGCCCGACGAGGGACCGCCGGGCGGTGGAGAGGGCGGCCCGCACCCCCGAGCGCGCCGGCGCGGTCGAGCCGCTCCTCCCGTCCGGTGCCGCGGGGGCCGGGTCACCGGAGGTCTTGCGTGTGGTCAGTGCCATGGTCTTCCTTCGGAACGACGGCCCGGTGGGGCCGGGCCTGTGCATGGGAACGGGCCGACCATCGGTCGGCCCGTCGTCCCGCGTGGGGGGTCAGTCGTTGCGCTGCCCGGGCTCGCGCCGGGCGTCGTCGTCCAGGGGGTCGGCCGGGGCCGACCCGGTGCCGGGGGTGTCGGGCTCGATCACGGACGCCTCGGCCGGGGTCTCGGCGGCGGGGGCCGCCTCGTCCTCGACGACCGTGGTGACGGTCTGCAGGTGCACGGTCACGGCGGTGCCGGGAGCGATCTCGAGGACGACCTTGTTGGTGTCCCGGTCGATCGAGCGGACCGTGCCGTAGAGGCCGTAGTTCGTCATGACCTCGGTGCCGGGGCCCATGGCCGCCTGCTTCTCCTTGACCTGGGCCATGGCCTTCTTCTGCCGGCGCATGGGCAGCCAGAGCAGGAGCACCATGGCCACGAGCATCAGGGGCAGCAGCCAGGCGGTGCCGCCTCCCGTGGGCTGGGCGGCCTGGGCGGGGAGGGACTGGACGAGGAGGAGCGCGCTCACGGACTTCCGTTCGATCGGTGGTGGGTGTCCTCACCATGGTAGGGGATCGAACCCGTCAGCGTCCTGGACGGCACCCGGGGATCCTGGTCCGTCCCGCCGGCCGGCGCCCGTCCTCAGTCCTCGAACAGCGGTGGGACGTCCTCGGCGGGGACCGCGGCCCCGGCCGTGCCGCCGAAGGCGGCCCGCAGCCCGGGGTCCTTGAACGCGGCGTGCTCGGGCGGGCGCAGACCCAGGTGGTCCCAGGCCGCGGCCATGGCGATCCGGCCCCGGGGCGTCCGGCCGAGCAGGCCCTCGCGGACCAGGTAGGGCTCGGCCACGGTCTCGACCGTCTCGGTCTCCTCCCCCACCGCGATCGCGAGGGTGGACAGGCCCACGGGCCCGCCGCCGAACTTCGTCACGAGCGCCTCCAGCACCGAGCGGTCCAGCCGGTCGAGGCCGCGCGCGTCCACCTCGTACATGTCGAGGGCCGCGGAGGAGGTGCGGGCGTCGATCCGGTCGACGCCGTGCACGAGCGCCCAGTCCCGCACCCGGCGCAGCAGCCGGTTGGCGATGCGCGGGGTGCCCCGGGAGCGGGAGGCGACCTCGGCGAAGCCCTCGGCGGTCATCGCGAGGTCCATGAGCCCGGCGGAGCGGCGCAGCACGAGCTCGAGCTCCGCCACGGAGTAGAACTCGAGGTGGCCGGTGAAGCCGAAGCGGTCGCGCAGCGGGCCGGGCAGCAGACCCGCCCGCGTGGTGGCGCCCACGAGGGTGAACGGCGGCAGGTCCAGCGGGATGGACGTGGCGCCGGCACCCTTGCCGACGATGATGTCCACCCGGAAGTCCTCCATCGCCATGTAGAGCATCTCCTCGGCGGGCCGGGACATGCGGTGGATCTCGTCGAGGAACAGCACCTCCCCCTCCGTCAGGGAGGACAGGATCGCGGCGAGGTCGCCGGCGTGCTGGATGGCCGGGCCGGAGGAGATGCGCAGGGGCGCGCCCATCTCCTCGGCGATGATCATGGCCAGGGTCGTCTTGCCCAGGCCGGGAGGCCCCGAGAGCAGGACGTGGTCGGCGGAGCGGCCCCGCAGCCGCGAGGCCTCGAGCACCAGGGACAGCTGCTGGCGCACCCGCTTCTGCCCCACGAACTCGTCGAGGTTCGCGGGCCGCAGCGCCGACTCGAGCTGCTTCTCGTCGGGCTCGTCCTCCGCCGAGACCAGCCGGTCCCGGGAGTTCACGGCGGCGCCGTCCTCGCGGGCCATGCTCAGGCCCTCCGCTCCGCGCCGACCCGGGGACCGGCCTTGGCCGCGCCGAGCCACCCGAGCACCGCGCGCAGGATCGCGGGGACGTCGCCGGAGGCGGCGAGCTCCTCGCGGTCGGCCAGGGCGTCGGCGATGCCCCGGGCGGCGTCCTTCTCGTTCCAGCCCAGGCCCACGAGGGCCTCGAGGACCTGCGCCCGCCACGGCTCCATGGGGGCGGCGGCGGGCTGGGCGGGACGGTCCGGGACGATGAGCTTGTCGGCCAGCTCCAGCACGATCCGGCGGGCGCCCTTGGGCCCGATGCCGGGAACGGTGGTGAACGCCTTGGCGTCCCCCTGCGCGATGGCGCGGTGCACGTCGTCGGGGCCGAGCACGGAGAGCACCGCCAGCGCGGTGCGCGGGCCCACCCCGCTGACGCCCAGCATGATCTCGAAGACCTCGCGCTCGGCGGGGCTGCGGAAGCCGAAGAGCAGCGGGGACTCGTCCTTGCGCGCCACGTACGCCGTGTCGAGCCGGACCTCTCCCCCGACCCGCAGGCCGGACAGGGTCTCCGGCGTCGCCTGGACCTGGACGCCGAAGCCGCCCACGGCCACGACGGCGGTGCTGAGGCCGACGTGCTCGACCTGTCCCGTGATGGACGCGATCACCGCGCGACTCCTTCCCGTGCCCCGGCGGGGGCCGAGCACGGTTGCTCGAACAGATCTACGAATGAGGGCTCGCGGGCTACTCTAGCAGTGGGCACCGACTCACCGGCGCCCGCCCCGGCGGGCACGGTGCTCCGCCTCGGCCCAGGCCCGCTGGGCGGGGGTCATGCCGGAGCGGGCCGCGGCCAGGGGCCGGGCGCCCTGGTGCGTCTCCGTCCGGGCCGTCGCGTCCACGCCCGTGCCGCCGCCGCGCCAGCCGTGGCAGATGGCGATGGCCAGGGCGTCGGCGGCGTCGGCCGGCCGGGGCGCCTCCTCGAGCCGGAGGATGCGCACGACCATGCGCGCCACGGACGCCTTGTCGGCCCGCCCCTCCCCCGTCACCGCGGCCTTGACCTCGGAGGGGGTGTGCCAGGCCACCGGCACGCCGTGGCGGGCCGCGGAGGCGATCACCGCGCCGGAGGCGTGGGCGGTGCCGATCACCGTGTTCACGCTGGTCTGGGCGAACACGCGCTCGAGGGCGAGGACGTCGGGACGGTACTGCTCGATCCACCGCTCGGCGGCCTCCCAGATCCGCAGCACGCGCACGTCGAGCGGGTCGGCGGCGTCCGTGCCGGCCACCCCGACGTCCACGAAGGACGCGGTGCGGTTGCCGGCCATGTCGACCAGGCCGAACCCGCACCGCGTCAGTCCGGGGTCCACCCCGAGGATCCGCTGCGTGGCCGTGGTCAGTCCTCGGAGTCGAGCTGGGCCAGGACCTCCGCGGGGATGTCCGCGTTGGCGTAGACGTTCTGCACGTCGTCGAGCTCCTCGACGGCGTCCACCAGGCGCAGGAACTTCCGGGCGCCCTCGGCGTCGAGCTCCACGAGCATGCTCGGGCGGAACTGCGGGTCGTCGTTGTTGTACTCGAGCCCGGCCTCGTCGAGGGCTGCGCGGATCGCGGGCAGGTCGGTGGCCTCCGAGACCACCTCGAAGACGTCCTCCTGCTCCACGACCTCGTCGGCGCCCGCGTCCAGGACCGCCATGAGGACGTCGTCCTCGGAGAGCCCGTCGGTGCGGGTGACCTCCACGACGCCCTTGCGCTCGAAGAGGAACGCCACGGAGCCGGAGTCGGCCATGGTGCCGCCGTTGCGGGTCACGGCCACGCGCACCTCGGAGGCGGCGCGGTTCTTGTTGTCGGTGAGGCACTCGATGTAGAGCGCGGTGCCCTGGGGACCGCGGGCCTCGTAGAGGATCTCGGTGTAGTCGACGACCTCACCGGTCAGGCCCGCGCCGCGCTTGATCGCGCGGTCGATGTTCGCGACCGGCACCGAGTTCTTCTTGGCCTTGGACACGGCCAGGTCCAGCGCCGGGTTGCCGGCGGTGTCGGGACCGCCCATCCGCGCGGCCACCTCGATGCCCTTGATGTACTTGGCGAAGGCCTTCGCGCGCTTGGCGTCGATCGCGGCCTTCTTGTGCTTGGTCGTGGCCCACTTGGAGTGTCCTGACATGCGTCCCTCCTCGGGAAGTCGTTGACGGTCGGCCGGGACACGTCGTCCCGGCACGGCCCGCCCCGGCGGTGGCCGGGACGGGCCGGAGAAGTCCTGGCCCATTCTACCGGGTGCGTCCGCGCCCGGCCGGGGGTCTAGCGGGGCCGGGCCTGCGCGACCTCCCGGGCCCGCTCGGCCAGGGTGTCGTCCAGCGGCGCGGCGTCGAAGGCCCCGAGCCGCCGCTCCACGGCCGCGCGGATGAGGTGGTCCGCCACGGCGGGGTTCTTGGGCAGCATCGACCCGTGCAGGTACGAGCCCACCACGTGGTGCACGCGCGCGCCCTCGGTGCCGTCCTCCCCGTTGTTGCCCGCGCCCTTGACCACCGTGCCGAGCGGCGTCTGGTCCGGTCCGAGGCGCGTGACCCCGGAGTGGTTCTCGTAGCCGACGACCGTGCCGAACTCCGGGGACTCCAGCACGATGTTGCCGATCAGGCGCGTCGGCCCGCCCACCGTGGTGAGGTCGAGGATGCCGATGCCGGGCAGGGTCTCGCCGGCGCCCGTGCGGAACTCGTGGCCGAAGAGCTGGTAGAGACCGCAGATCGCGAGCATCGGCACGCCGTCGGCGGCCATGGCCCGCAGCTCCGGGGCGATCCGCTGCAGGTCCTCCTGGACCCGGAACTGCCCCGAGTCCTGGCCGCCGCCGCCCACCAGCAGGTCGGCGTCCGCCGGGAACGGGTCACCGGGGTTGTGATCGCTCAGCCGCACGGCGTAGCCGTACTTCTCCAGCCGGCGCTTGAGCGTGAGCGTGTTGCCCCAGTCCCCGTAGATGTTCATGTCCCGGGGGTAGAGCTGGACGAGGTGGACGGTGCGGTCGGTCATGGGGGGCTCCGCTCAGATCTCGGCGACCTCGGCCACGCGGGACAGCTCCCGGCGCAGCTCGAGCATGGACGTGTAGGTGCAGAAGACGCGCATGGGCCGGTCCCCGGCCCCGGCCACGAAGCGGCGCAGGGCCTCTCCCAGGGCGGGGACCACCTCGCGCACGGCCACCTCGTCGTAGTCCAGGCGCAGGGCCATGTCCCACGCCCGGGTGCCGGCCACCACGTCCACGCCGCCCGGGCGCAGGGAGTGGAAGTCCACGTCCCACAGCCAGGAGACGTCGCGGCCGTCGGCGTACTCGTCGTTGATGGCGACCATCGTGGCGTAGTCGCCCGGCCGGGCCGAGGCCAGCGAGAGCCGGAAGCCGGCGGGGTTCTTCACGAGCAGCAGCTGCAGCGGCCGGCCGTCCACGGTGATGGTCTCCCCGCGGCCGAAGGCCGGGGTCACCCGGGAGAGCTCGTCCACCAGTGCGGCGCGGTCCGCGTCGGGGCCGGCCACCGCGAGCGCCAGGGCGAGGGCTGCCGCGGCGTTGTACATGTTGTAGACGCCGTAGAGCTCCACGGTGGTCTCGACGGGCTCCCCGCCCACGGTGAGCCGGACCCGGTTCGCCTCGAAGGAGGTGAGCTCCACGTCGGCGGCCGGGCGGGGCGCCAGCTCCGCCTCGTGGTCGGCGTCGGCGTCGGGGCCGCCGGCCGAGCGCATGTCGTCGTCGGAGGGGAACATGGGCCGCAGCGGCGCGGAGAGCCCGAACCAGCGGGTCTGCGTGCCCTCGGGGACGTGCTCCGCCAGCGACACGATCCGGGGGTCCTCCCTGTTGAGGACCACGGTGCCGGTGGTGGCCGCGGCGATCTGGGCGAGCATCCGCCGGGTGGTGTCGATCTCGCCGAAGCGGTCCAGCTGGTCCCGCATGACGTTGAGCAGCAGCGCGTGGCGGGGCTTGACCTGCTTGACGAAGTGCACGGCGTGCGCCTCGTCGAGCTCGAGCACGGCGACGTCCGCGTCGAGCCGGCCGGTGAGGCTCATCTCCCCGAGCAGGGCGGCGGCCACGCCGCGCACGAAGTTGGAGCCCGTGCGGTTGGTGAAGACCTTGTACCCCTGCGAGCGCAGCAGCTGGACGGCCATCTTGGTGGTGGTGGTCTTGCCGTTGGTGCCGCTGATGAGCACCACTCCGTGCGGCAGCTTCGCGAGCTCCTCGGCCACGAACCCGGGGTGCAGCCGCTCCATGACGAGGCCGGGGAAGGCGGAGCCTCCGCCGCGCAGGGTGGTCAGGTACCGGATGCCTTGGCCGAGCAGGCGCACGTGGGGTCTGGACATGCGCTCCATCCTATGGTCTGCGCCCCGGGGCGGCCGGGCCCTCCGGACGGGCCCCCGGTGGTCTCGCGTCCCGGAGCCCTGGAACGGACGACGACGGGGAGCGCTCCGGCGGGTGCGCCGGAGGGACGCTGAGGAACGCTCCCTCGTCGTCGGCCCGGTCAGCACGGTGCTCGAGCCGGGCCCGGGGGCTCAGCTCAGACCCAGCCCTCCGTCGGTGGTGAGCACCTGGCCGGCGACCCACACGCCCTGGTCGGTGGCCAGCCAGCCGATCAGCCGCGCCGGATCCGCGGGGCGCCCCCACCGGCCGAACGGGGTGGCCTGCCGCCACGCCTCGAGCTCCGCCAGGGAGCGGTCGGTGGTGCCGGGGTCGAGGTAGCCGGTGTTGACGGGCCCGGGGTTGACCGTGTTCAGGACGATGCCGAGCTCGAGCAGCTCCGCGGCCACGGTGGGCGTCACCCCGGCCAGGGCGGCCTTGCTGGTGGCGTAGGCGACCTCGCCGCGCATCGGCCCCTCCGCCTGCCCCGAGGTCATCCAGATCACCCGGCCCGCCGTCCGCTCGTCCACCGGTCCGGACCGGCCGATCCGGTCACCGGGCCGGGCCGGCACGCTCCGCCCCGTCGTCGCGGCGTGCCGGTGGGCGAAGTGCCGGGTGAGCAGCAGGGTGGAGCGGGTGTTGGTGTCCCAGAACGCGTCCAGCATCCCGGCGGTCAGGTCCAGGACGGATCCGTCCCCGCCGCTGCGGGCGTGGTTGCAGACCAGGATGTCCAGCCGCCCGGTCATGGCCCAGGCCCGGTCCACGAGGTCCTCGACGGCGTCCGCGTCCCGCAGGTCCGCGGAGGCGTCGCCGGTGACCGCCCCGTCCTGCAGCGCGTCCCGGACCCCGGCGCGCACCGCGTCCAGGTCGTCGCCGCCCCAGGGCTGGTCCGCGTCGTGGGGGCCGTAGTGGTGGAGGAACACGCTCGCGCCCAGGACTGCGAGTTCGACGGCCACCGCGTAGCCGATGCCGCGGCGGCGGGAGACCCCGGTGACGAGGGCGGTCCGGCCCCGCAGGGGGTGTTCGGAGGGGGACATGGTGCTGCTCCTGACGTGCTCGGTCGGCGGGCGAGCGCCGGTCCGGTGGTCGTGGGTCGTCACAGGGACGGATCGAGGGGTGGGCCGGTGAGCGGGCCGAGCGGTGGGTCCAGGGGCTCGTCGACGGCGAGGATCTCGTTGCTGAGACCGCTCCCGCCGGTGCCGTCCAGCGGGGTGATGTCCACGACGATGCCCGGCCGCACGTCCAGGTGCACGGAGTGCACCGTGGGGAGGCTGCCGTCGGTGAGCGTCGGGCCCTCGGGGCCGTGGTCGTCGTACCAGTCCTCCGGGCGGTGGACGACCAGACCGTCCGGGCGCAGCACCACCTCCGGCGCCGGCGAGGACGGCGGCCGGCCGGCGCGCGCGGCGTCGTCGTCGTGGGGCACCGGATCCACGGCCTCGCCGTACGGAGGTCCTCCGGCGACCTCGACTCCCCCGGCCGAGCGGAGCACGAGACGGCCCCGGCGCCGGTCGAGCCAGGCCTCGACCGGCGCACCGCTCGCGGTGCTCCCGCCGTCCCGCTGCCGCCGGTGCGTGAAGTGCACGGTGCTGAACCGCCAGGGCGAGCTGCGCGCGAGCGCGCGGAGGTCCTCGGCCGTGGGGGTCTCGGGCAGGGCGTCACCGGTCATGCGACCGAGTAGAGCACATCCGGGGCTGGGCCCCGCACAGCGTGGTGCGCCCGGGTGCGGTCCGTCGGTACTGTCGGACCATGTCCGGGCACGAGCTGTTCCCCATCGTCGACCGTACGGATCCGCAGGGCGCCCTCGCCCGGGCCGCTGATCCGGCCGGGCCGGGTCCCGCGGACCGGGCCGACGTGCAGCGGCAGGAGGTCCGGGCCGCCCTGGCCCGGCGGACCGCTCCGCTGTGGCCGGCCCATGCGCCGGTGCGGCCGCCGGCGGTGGGAGCGACCCGCCGGGACCGGCAGCACGTCCGTCGCGGGGCCGGGCTGGAGCTCCAGCACCACGCACTGGTGCTGCGCCGGATCACCACCGCCTACGTGGTGGACGTGGCCGGGCCCTGCTTCGAGGCCGGGTGGAGCATCGCCGACGTCCTGCACGCCCTGGACTGGACCCCGCAGGGGGTGCGCTACAGCCACGACTCGGTGACCGGGATCGAGAACCCCGGAGCCTGGTTCGCCGCCCGCCTGCGCACGTGGACCCACCAGGACGGCACCCCGATGCCCTCGGTCGGCCAGCGTGCCGCCGTGGAGGCCGAGCGGCGGCGGGCCGAGGCCCTCGCCGCGGCCGAGCAGCACGCCGTCCGCCGGCAGCGCGCCGGGACCGGGACCGGTGCGGCGGCCGTGACGTCGTCGGAGCCGGCCGACCGGGACCGGCGGCCGTTCCGGGAGCGCTGGGCGGCCCAGATCGCCGCCGGCCGCGCGGAGGCGAGCCGGCAGGCCCGCGAACGGTGACCCGCGGACGGTGCCTCGTGGCGCGGGCCGGAACCTGACCTGGACGGTGGTGCTCGCCCATGACGAGGAGCCGGACCACGAGGCCCGGCGTTCACCGCTGACGCTGGTGCCGTACCTGCTGGGCCAGGCGGGCCGAGCGCGGGGCGGTGTCACGGCCCCGGCCGGCAACCACGTCGTTCTCGCGGTGAGCCCGGTGGGCCCGTTCGTCGTGCTGGCCCATCTGCAGCACCCGCCGGCGCCCTCGGCGCACCGGGCGGCCGCAGGGTGCTCGTGCCGTCACGGTGCCGGCCCGGGTGGGTGCGGCCCAGCGGTCACCGCCGCGGCTCGTAGCGCATCGCCACGGCTCCCGAGCCCAGCTCCAGCCGGCCCACGAGCGTCAGGTCGACGTGCCGCGACAGTCCCGCGAACGAGGTCGGCCCGTGCACCGCCGGCCGGGAGTGCACCACGACCTCGTACTCGTCGATCAGGCCGAGGAGGAGGGCGTCCGCCCGGCCGAGGGTCTCGGCCGCGTGACGGTGCAACTCCTCGTCCGCGGGGATGGCCCGGTGCTCGCAGCACCCGTCCAGGGTGACGTTGAGGGAGTACCGCAGGGCTCCCCTGCCGCCAGGATCCTGCCGAGGGGCCGCGCCGGCACCGCGTGGAGCCTCTCGTCAGGTCCGCCTGCTGTGCTGTAGCCGGGACCACCACGTCAGGACAGAGGAGGGCGCACCATCGGACGCCAGATCGCCGTGACCGGCCCCGGATGCGGCGGATCCGGACGGATCCGCGAGCCGGCCGGCGCCGGCACCCACGGGCCGCCCGCGCTCGACACACCCCGGCACCCGTGATGACCGTCGAGAACACGCACGGGGGCCGGCGCCGCCGCGCGCGGCCGCTCCTGGCCCTGCTGCTGCTCGCGATGCTCACCGGAGGACTGGTGCTCCTCGGACCGGCCGTGCTCGACGGACTGCGTTCCGGGGTCGACTGGCCGCGCTGGGGCTCGGAGTGCACGGTCCGGACCGCGGAGGGCGAGGTCGGACTCGACCGGGAGCAGGCCCAGCTGGCCACCACGGCGGTGGCGCTCGCGGCCCGCGGGGCGGAGACCCCGGACACCTCGGGCATCGACGAGTCGGTGCTGCGGCGCCTGGCCGACGGGCCGCCCGAGGACGCCGGTGCGAGCCTCGCCTGCCGGGGCTCAGCGGCCGCCGACCTGCCGGAGCAGGAGCTGACCCAGACCGGTCTCACCCCGCGCGCCGAGCGGCTCCGGCAGGCGATGGCCGAGGTGTTCGGCGAGCAGAGCCTGGGCGGGTTCGCCCCGGGGGGCGTCGGCCACGGCCACGGCGAGGAGTCCACGCACTACGACGGCCGCGCCGTCGACGTCTTCTTCCGCCCGGTGACCGAGGAGAACCGGCGGGAGGGCTGGCTGCTGGCCCACTGGCTGGTCGCCCACGCCGATGACCTGGACGTCCAGTACGTCATCTTCGACGACCGGTTCTGGAGCGCCCACAGTCCGCAGGCGCAGTGGCGGGACTACGACGCCCCCGATCCCGGCAACGAGATCCTGCGCCACCTCGACCACGTGCACGTGGACGTGCTGCGCGGATCCCCGGACCGTGGAGGCTCCGGCTGAGCGGCGGCCGGGCATAGGCTGGCGTGACCATGTCGATCACCGTTGCCCGCAGCAGGAGACCACCGGCAGGGCCGCGGGGCCGGAGGGCCCGGACGGCCGCCGACGACGCGTCCCCCCGGGGGACGGTCGTGGTCGCAGGACGAGGCCGGTGGTGAGCAGCACGGTGTGGCGGGCACCGGGGATGCCGCTGCTGCTGACGATGACCGCGCTGGGCTTCTCGGGATATGCCGCGCTGCTGGCGGTCGCGCCCCTCTGGGCGGTGCGCGGCGGCGCCGACGCCGTCGGTGCGGGGCTGGTCAACGGCGTGCTCATGCTCTTCACCGTGCTCACGCAGCTGGTCGTGCCCGGCGCGCTGCGCCGCTTCGGCTGGGCCCCGGTCCTCGTCACGGGCATGCTCCTGCTGGGTCTGCCCGCACTGGCGCACGGCGCCAGTGCGGCTCTCGGCCCCACCCTGGCGCTGTCCGCGGTGCGCGGGCTCGGCTTCGGCGTCCTGACCGTGACCGGCAGCGCCCTGGTGGCCGAGCTGGTGGAGCCACGGCGTCGCGGGCAGGCGATCGGCGCCTACGGCCTGGCGATCGCGGGGCCGCAGGTCCTGTTCCTGTCGGCGGGACCGTTGGTCGCCGAACGGCTCGGGTTCTGGGTCGTGTTCGCCGTGGCCGCCCTGCCGGCCGTGGCCGCCGTGCCCGCCGTCCGTCTGGCGCGCATGCTGGACCGCGTCCCGCCGGCGGGCAACGAGCGGGTGCCCTATGCGAGCCTCTTCCCGCCGATGGTGCTGCTGGTCGGCGTCACCCTGGCCGGTGGTGCGCTCATCACCTTCATGGCCCAGATGAGCAGCAGCGCCGTGCTGACCGCCCTGGCGCTGCTGCTGCTGAGCGTCGTCGCCGCGCTCGCGCGCTGGCGGGTCGGCTCCCTGTCGGACCGGCACGGACCGCGCCGGTACATCGCGCCGCTGGTGCTGCTGACCACGGCGGGCATGTCCGTCATCGCGTGGGCGGTCCGGGATCCGCAGTCGACGGTGGCCCCGGCGCTGCTGGCCGGAGCGGCCGTGGTGGGCATCAGCTACGGCGGACTGCAGAACCTCACCCTGGTCGTGACCTTCCAGGCCGTCAGCCGGCGGCACTACGGCCCTGCGAGCGCGGTGTGGAACATCGGCTTCGACGCCGGGACCGGCATCGGTGCGGTCGTGGTGGGGATGGTCGCCGCGGGGACGTCGTTCAGCACCGCGCTGCTGGTGGCGGGGGCGATCTCACTGCTGACCCTGCCGCTCGCACTGGCGCGGGCCGGGCGACCCGCTCGTGCCGGCAGACCACCGGGGGACGCACCGTGACGGTCTTCCCGGCGGGCAGGACGACGACGGACCACCCGCCGGGGCTGTCGCGCACGCGGACCCGGTCCGGTCGGTGACCGCACGGTCACGGACCCGGTCCGGGCGCCTCCCGCCCGGAGGTGCGGAGCGCCGGATGCGCTGGTAAGGGCACGCACGGCGTGAGGGCGGATACTGGTGCCGGGCAGCGGGCCGGCGGTCGGCCGCCCGGACGCCGTGGACCCGGGAAGGAGACGCATCGTGGACGGGACGAGGGTTCAGCAGGTCGCCATGCGGGTCGCCGCCGGGCTGCCGGCCGTGACGCACACCTTTCCCTTCGGCCCTGAGCACGACGTGTTCAAGGTCGTGGACAAGATCTTCCTGATGACCACGGAAGCACCCGGCGTGCCGGCCGTGACGCTCAAGTGCGAACCCCCGCACGCGGCGGGACTGCGCCAGGAGTTCCCCACCATCACGCCCGGCTACCACATGAACAAGCAGCACTGGATCTCTCTCGCCGCCGGCCCCGGGATCACCCCGGAGCTCGTCGAGGAGCTGGTGCTGAACGCCTACGAGCTCGTCGTCGAAGGACTCCCCCGGCGCAAGCGCCCGCTGCTGCGCCACACCCGCGCCTGACCGCTCCTCCTGTCGGATCGCCGCAGCGCCCGCCCACGGTGCCGTGTCGTGGCGCTACGGGGACGCAGTGGGCCACGGGCCGGAGTCGTCCACGCTCACCCCAGCACTGGACAGCCAGGTGGTGAGCACCTGGCAGGCGAGCTCGAGGTTGCCCATCTGGCAGTGCTGATCGGCCTGCTCCGCCCGGGTGAACATCCGCGTCGTGACACTGCGGGCGCCCGTGAGGGCCCGGGCCTGGGCCCGGGCCAGTGCCGGCGGCTGGAAGGCGTCGTGCTCCCCGCACATCAGCAGGACGTCCTGGCGCACCCGCCCGCTGTCCAGGTGTCCGGCGTTCATGCCGAGGAACCACTCGGGGACATCGGCCGGGTCGTCGCTGTCGAGGATGTACAGGACCTGCTCGACCACGGCACGCAGGGTCGGCGACACCCGGGCCCGGGTGCGCACGCTCCGGCTCATGAAGCCCCGGTGCCGCGCCATCGTGCGGACCGGGGCCCGCAGCACCGGCGGCACCCGGTGCAGCCAGTCGTAGACCGGCGGCCAGGCCACCACACGGTGGAGGCGGGGCTCGCGGCCCGCCGCCCGCAGCGCCCAGTACCCGCCCATCGAGATGCCGACCAGGGCGGCCCGGTCGAGCTCGAAGTGGTCCAGCACCGCGGCGACCGGCTTCTCCCAGTCGTGGTCGGAGGTGAGCCCGTGCAGCGTCCGCGCGCCGCCCTGGCCCGGGCCCTCGAAGGCGACCACGTCGAAGCCGGCGGCCGCGACCCGCTGACAGACGGGGAAGAACTCCTCGATCACGGAGTCGAAGCCGCCGTGCAGCAGCACCGTGCCGCCCGGCGGCGAGCCCGCCGCGGGAAGCGCGTAGGCCGGCAGCGCCGCGCCGGCGTAGGGCACCTCGTGGCGGACGATGCCGGCACCGGCGAACGCGGTGTCGAAGAGCTGGAGATACCGGCGGTAGCGGTCGGTCTTCTGCTCCGACCGTGGCGGCGTGAAGAACTCCGCGATCCGCGCGTGGCCCGTCGCCTGCCGGAACCGGCCCTCGGCGGCCGCCCGGCTCGACCAGGTCTTGAACACGGGGACGCAGTCCTCCATCGCCCGGACCTGCGCCGCGGCGTCGAACAGCTCCCGGCGATCGGCGAAGCCCAGGGCGTGGGCACGGTTCAGCTGGTAGTTGATGAAGTCCCGCCGGTGGAACCGCTCGAATCCCACCGGCAGGGCCACGAGCCCGGGATCGCCCATGCCACCAGCGTACGCCTGGCGCGGCAGGTGCCCCAGACCCGCTGCGCACCGGTGTCCCGCAGGACTCCGCGGAGCGGCGGCCTCCGCGGGGTCCATGAGCTCCGCGATCCGCTCGGCGACGCTCCGGGCCGATCGGCTACCTTGGTCGCTGTCCCACTCAATGGTCTTCATCACCGTCTGGAAGGACAGCATCATGGCTGTTGTCGTCACCGCTGTTTTCGTCCCCGCCGCCGGCTCCCGGGACCGGCTCGTCGAGGCGTTGCAGGAAGCCATTCCTGCTGTGCACGAGGAACCAGGATGCCTGCTCTACGCCATCCACGACGCCGAGGACGGGTCGATCGTGATGATCGAGAAATGGTCCTCTGCCGGGGATCTCGCAGCGCACGCCGAAGGATCAGCGGTCGCACGCCTGAACACCCTCGTCGACGGGCTGATCGCGGAACCCGTCCTCGTCACCACCATGGCACCGCTGCCCGCCGGCACCGCCGATCAGGGCGTGCTCTGACTCTCGCCGCCCTGCAGCCCCGCGCGGCCGGGGCCTGACGGGCTTGCGCCCGTGGCATCCGTGACGGTGTCACGGCCCGTGCAGCAGCACGACCACGGGGATCGCGACAGGAACGGCGAGCAGGCCGAATGCCGCCGCTGCGACCCCCAGGAACTCCTCCTGCGCGCGGAAGCCGGCGACGGAACCCGCGATGCCGCTGAGCGCCGGCAGCGTGACCGTCCACAGCGGCCAGGCCACCCCGGAGTCCTGCCCGTCGATCGGCAGCGGCGTCAGCACCGTGGAGACGGGCAAGGACGACCACGCGATCGACGCCATGAGGCGCTGCCGCGCGGTGCGGGCCCTGTCCTCCGTCATGATCTGTGCCGCCTCTCCGCCACCGCGTGCGGGGTATCGGGTCCGTGGTGCAGGCGCAGAGCTGGTTCCACGGGGTGCGGCCTTCCGCCGGAGACTCCCACCGTAGGCGACGTACCCGGGCAGGCGCGGCAGGACCTCGCCGGATCGGTCGCCGCGGACGGCCGGCGCGCACCGGGCGGCTAGTCTTGGTCGCACCCGTCCGCCCACCACGACAGAAGCCGGCCCTTGGACAATCCACTCCTGCGCCCCAGCGAGCTCCCCTACGAGCTGCCCGACTTCGGCCGGATCAAGGAGGAGCACTTCCTGCCGGCCTTCGAGGCGGCGATGGCCCAGGACCTCGAGTGCGTGCGGGCGGTCCTGGCCGACCCGGACCCGCCCACCTTCGCCAACACCGTCGAGGCCCTCGAGCGCGGAGGCCTGGCCCTGGACCGGGTCGAGTCCGTCTTCTTCACCCTCACCGCCGCCCACAACACCGAGGGCATCCAGCGGATCTACCAGGAGCTCGCCCCGCGGCTGTCGGAGCACAAGGCGGACTTCACGCTCGACAAGGACCTGTACGCCCGGGTCCGGCGGGTCGACCGCACCGACCTGGAGCCGTGGCAGCTGCGGGCGCTGGACGAGTACGTCTCCTGGTTCGCGAACTCGGGCGCGGAGCTCGGCCTGGACGACCAGCAGCGGCTCCGGGCGATCAACGACGAGCTCTCGGAGCTGAGCATCCGCTACGGCAACGACCTGATCCGGGAGGTCAACGCGTCCGCCGTGGTCGTCGACGACCCCGCGGAGCTGGACGGGCTGTCCCCCGCGGACGTCGAGGCCGCCGCCTCCGCGGCCGCCGAGAACGGTCAGCGGGGCCGGTACCTCCTCACCCCCTCGCTGTTCACGGTCCAGCCGGCGCTGTCGGAGCTCACGGACCGCGCGCTGCGCCGGCGGATCCACCTGGCCGCGGTCAACCGCGGCACCGGTGAGCACGGCGGCGAGGGGTCGCAGAGCCGCACCGACCTGCTGCCCGTGGCCGCCCGGATCGCCCGCCTGCGCGCGGAGCAGGCCGGGCTGCTGGGCTACCGCAGCCACAGCGACCACGTGCTGGCCGGGGCCACGGCGCCGTCCCGGGAGGCGGTGCTCGAGATGCTGGAGCGGATCACCGGTCCCGCCGTGCGCAACGCCCTCGAGGAGCGGGCCGAGCTCGAGGAGCTGGCCGGCCACCCGATCGAGGCCTGGGACTGGCCGTTCTGGGCCGAGCGGCTGCGCCGGGAGCGCTACGCGGTGGACGCCTCCGCGCTGCGGGAGTACTTCGAGCTGGAGTCCGTGCTGGAGCACGGGATCTTCCGCACCGCCCGGGAGCTCTACGGGCTCGTCTTCACCGAGCGCCCAGACCTGCACGGCTACCTGCCGCAGGTGCGGGTGTGGGAGGTCACCGACGAGCAGGGCCGCGGCGTGGGCCTGTTCCTGGGCGACTGGTTCACGCGGCCCACCAAGCAGGGCGGCGCCTGGATGGGCTCACTGGTCCACCAGAACCGGCTGACCGGGCAGCGCCCCGTCGTCGTGAACAACGCGAACCTCACCCGGCCGCCCGCGGGCAGGCCCAAGCTGCTGACCCTGGACGAGGTGGTGACGGTCTTCCACGAGTTCGGCCACGCCCTGCACGGGCTGCTCTCCGACGTGCACCTTCCCTCGTTCTCGGGGACGAAGGTGCCGCGGGACTTCGTGGAGTACCCCTCCCAGGTGCACGAGATGTGGGTGCTGCACCCGGAGCTGCTCCGCCACTACGCGCGCCACCACCGCACGGGTGAGCCGATCCCGGAGGCGACCGTGGCCGGTCTGCGGGAGGCCTCCGCGCACGGGCAGGGCTTCCGGACCGTGGAGTACCTCGCCTCGACCTGTCTGGATCTCGCGTGGCACGGGATCGAGCACCCGGCCGAGCTCCCGGACCCGCGGACCGTGGAGCGGGAGGCCCTCGCCCGCGCCGGGGTGGACGTGGACGGCATCGCCCCGCGCTACCGGTCGGGCTACTTCAAGCACATCTTCGCCGGCGGCTACTCCGCGGGCTACTACTCCTACATCTGGTCCGAGATCCTCGACGCCGACACCGCGCAGTGGTTCACCTCCCGCGGCGGGCCGACCCGGGAGAACGGGCGGCGCTTCGCCGAGGAGGTGCTCTCGCGGGGCAACGAGACCGCCCCGATGGAGGCCTTCGAGGCCCTGCTGGGCCGTCGCCCGCGCCTCGGCGCGCTGCTGGAGCGGCGCGGGCTCCGGCCGCGGGAGGAGTTCGTCCACCAGCAGCGCGGGGCGCCCGCCCCGGACGTCCGGGGCTGAGCGCCGGAGCCCCCCGGCCCGGACGACCCGGGGGGGCGACGACGACGCGGATCAGGCCGCGGGCCAGGCGTCGGCGATGTCCTGCCGGGTGTCCCCGAGGGTCTGCATGATCGCCTTGGTCCCGGCGAGGACCGGCATGAAGTTGGCGTCCCCGTTCCAGCGCGGCACCACGTGCTGGTGCAGGTGCCCCGAGAGGGAACCGCCGGCCGCGGCGCCGAGGTTGATGCCCACGTTGAAGGCGTGCGGGGACGCCACGCCGCGGATCGTGGCCACCGCCGTGCGGGTCAGGTCCGTCAGCTCCCGCAGCTCGGCCTCTTCGAGCTCCGTCAGATCGGCGACGTGCCGGTACGGGCAGACCATGAGGTGGCCGGGGTTGTACGGGAAGAGGTTGAGGATCACGAAGCAGTGCTCGCCGCGGTGGACGATCAGCGACTCCTCGTCCGCGCGCTCCGGGCCGTTGCAGAACGGGCACCCCGGGTCCTCCCGCACGGACGGGTCCTCCCCGCGCACGTAGGCCAGGCGGTGCGGGGTCCACAGCCTCTGGAAGCTGTCGGGCACCCCGGGGATCTCGAACTCGTCCTGGCGGATCCAGTGGTGCGGCGGCCCGGCGTCGGGCGCCGTCCCGGTCACTGCCCCACCCCTGCCGTCTCCGCGGCGGCGCGGGGGTCCACGGGCAGCGCGGCCGTCGGCTCCTCGTTGACCCGGCGCTGGACGTGCGCCACGATCCGCTCGACGGCCTCGCCGACCGGGACGCCGTTGTCCTGCGAGCCGTCGCGGAAGCGGAAGGACACGGCGCCGGCCTCGGCGTCCTCCCCGCCCGCGATGAGCACGAACGGGACCTTCTCCTTAGAGGCGGTGCGGATCTTCTTGGGGAACCGGTCCGAGCCGGCGTCCAGCTCCACGCGCACGCCGCGGGCCCGCAGCGTGTCCACCACGCCCTGCAGGTAGTCGTTGAACGCCTCGGCCACCGGGATCGCCACGACCTGGACGGGGGCCAGCCACGCCGGGAACGCCCCGGCGTAGTGCTCCACGAGCACGCCCATGAACCGCTCCACGGAGCCGAACAGGGCGCGGTGGATCATCACGGGCCGCTGCCGGGTGCCGTCGGCGGCCTGGTACTCGAGGTCGAAGCGCTCCGGCAGGTTGAAGTCGAGCTGGATGGTGGACATCTGCCAGGTCCGCCCGATCGCGTCCTTGGCCTGCACCGAGATCTTCGGACCGTAGAACGCGGCGCCGCCGACGTCCGGGACCAGGTCCAGCCCGGACTCAGCCGCGACCTCGGCCAGGGTGTTCGTGGCCTCCTCCCAGAGCTCGTCCGAGCCCACGAACTTCTCCGGGTCCTTGGTGGAGAGCTCGAGGTAGAAGTCGTCCAGCCCGTAGTCCTTGAGCAGGTCCAGCACGAAGGTGAGCGTGGTGGTCAGCTCCGCCTTCATCTGGTCCCGGGTGCAGTAGATGTGGGCGTCGTCCTGAGTCATGCCCCGCACCCGGGTCAGGCCGTGGACCACGCCGGACTTCTCGTACCGGTAGACCTGGCCGAACTCGAACAGGCGCAGCGGCAGCTCGCGGTAGGAGCGGCCCCGGGAACGGAAGATCAGGTTGTGCATCGGGCAGTTCATGGGCTTCAGGTAGTAGTCCTGGCCCTGCTTGGTCAGCTCCCCGGTCTGCGGGTCCCGCTCCTCGTCCACGTGCATCGCGGGGAACATGCCCTCGCGGTACCAGTCGAGGTGCCCGGAGACCTCGTAGAGGTGGCCCTTGGTGATGTGCGGGGTGTAGACGAACTCGTAGCCGGCCTCCGTGTGCCGCTCCCGGGAGTAGTCCTCCATGGTCTTGCGGATGATCCCGCCCCGGGGGTGGAACACCGGCAGCCCGGAGCCGAGCTCGTCGGGGAAGGAGAACAGGTCCATCTCCGAGCCGAGCCGGCGGTGGTCCCGCCGCTCCGCCTCGGCCAGGCGGTTCTTGTACGCGGTGAGGTCCTCCTTGGACGGCCACGCCGTGCCGTAGATGCGCTGCAGCTGCTTGTTCTTCTCGGAGCCGCGCCAGTAGGCGGCGGCCGAGCGCATGAGGGCGTAGCCGTTGCCGATCAGCTTGGTGTCCGGCAGGTGCGGGCCGCGGCACAGGTCCTTCCAGACGGTCTCCCCGGTCTTGCGGTCCACGTTGTCGTAGATCGTCAGCTCACCGGCGGCGACCTCGACGGAGGCGCCCTCCGCGGCGGCGTCCACGTCCGCCCCGGACCCCGGGCCCTGGGACAGGCCGATGAGCTCGAGCTTGTAGGGCTCGTCCGCCATCTCGGCCCGGGCCTCTTCCTCGCTCACCGCACGGCGGCGGAAGGACTGGGTGGAGTTCACGATCCGCTGCATCCGCTTCTCGATGGCCTTGAGGTCCTCGGGCGTGAACGCCTGCTCGACGTCGAAGTCGAAGTAGAAGCCGTCGGTGATGTACGGGCCGATGCCGAGCTTGGCGTCCTCGTGCAGCTGCTGCACGGCCTGGGCCATGACGTGGGCGGCGGAGTGGCGCAGCACCTCGAGGCCCTCCGGCTCGGAGATCAGCACCCGCTCCACGGCGTCCCCGTCGGCCAGCTCGGTGGCGAGGTCCCTGAGCACGCCGTTGACCCGGGCCACCACCACGGAGCGGTCCTCGCGGTACAGGTCCGCGGCGGACGTCCCGGTCCCCACCGTGCGCTGCTCGCCGTCGACGGTGATCGTGAGGGGGGCGGACTCGGGCTGGTGCTCGGGCACGGTGGTCATGGGGAAGGTGCTCCTCGGGTCGGGAATCGGCACGCACCGGTACGGGGGGCGCGTGGCAGCGGCACCGGCAGGCGGCGCGCACTGCATCGATGGTACCTGTCGGCCGGCGCGGGCCGCGGCGGTGGGACGACGGCCTGCGGAGGCGGGGCCACCGGCCGAGCCGGCACCGTGACCGGCACGACGACGGGCCCCCGTCACCGGAACGGTGACGGG
>NZ_JBHVDI010000048.1:0-22345 GCF_042802875.1 Kocuria sp. NPDC057446
CCCCCGGGACGGGGGTGCCGGGCGCCGCGACGGCGTCGGTTCAGTTGCCGGTCTCGGCCTCGCCGGTGTCCCCCTCGGGGACCGTGCCGTCGGCGCCGGTGTCCTCCTCGCCCATGCCGGTGCCGCCGGGGGGCGCTGTCGTCGTGCCCTCCTCCATCGGTTCTGTCGTCGTGCCCTCCGCCGGCGCGGTCGTGCCGGCGGGGGCCTCCGGGGTCTCCTCGGTCTCGGTGTTGTCGCAGCCGGCCAGGAACAGGCCCAGGACGGCGGCGGCGGAAGCTGCGGTGACTCGTCTCGATGCGCTCATGCCTCCACGGTAGGCACCGTGACCGCCGCCACGTGGGCGGATGTCCGTCCATGTCGCCGCCCGGCAACGATTCGAAGGAACTGCTCAGGTGGCTTACCTAGGCTGGACCGTTGGGCCGGGAGCGGAGGCGATGTGCCAGTTCCCGCCGCCGCGAACTAGCCTGATGGCGTGAAGGTTCTGGTACTGGGCCCCGGAGGCCGCGAACACGCAATCATCCGTGCACTGCTGACCGATCCCGAGGTCGAGCAGGTGCACTGCGCGCCGGGCAACGCCGGCATCGCCCAGCTCGTCCCGGTGCACGCCGTGGACGCCGACGACCCGGCCGCGGTCACCGCGCTGGCGCGCGAGCTGGGGGTGGACCTCGTCGTCGTCGGCCCCGAGGCCCCGCTGGTGGCCGGCGTCGCCGACGCCCTGCGCGAGGCCGGCCTGCTCGTCTTCGGCCCCTCGCGGGCCGCGGCCCGGCTCGAGGGCTCCAAGGCGTTCGCGAAGGAGGTCATGGCCTCCGCCGGGGTGCCCACCGCCATGGCGCGGGTCGCCACCACGGTGGAGGAGGCGGCCGACGCCCTCGACACCTTCGGCGCCCCCTACGTGGTCAAGGACGACGGGCTCGCCGCCGGCAAGGGCGTGGTCGTCACCGCCGACCGCGCGGCCGCGCTCGAGCACGCCGCCGCGTGCTTCGCCGCGGGCGGGAGCGTGGTGGTCGAGGAGTTCCTCGACGGGCCCGAGGTGTCCTTGTTCGTGCTCACCGACGGCTCCCGCGTGATCCCGCTGAGCCCCGCCCAGGACTTCAAGCGGATCCACGACGACGACGAGGGCCCCAACACCGGCGGGATGGGCGCCTACACGCCGCTGCCGTGGCTGCCGCAGGGCTTCGTGGACGAGGTCGTGGAGCGCGTGGCCCGTCCCACGGTCGACGAGATGCGCCGCCGGGGCACCCCGTTCGTGGGCGTGCTGTACTGCGGGCTGGCCGTGACGAGCCGCGGCCTGCGCGTCATCGAGTTCAACGCCCGCTTCGGGGACCCCGAGACCCAGGCCGTGCTCGCCCGGCTCACCACCCCGCTCGGGCGGCTGCTGCGCGACGCCGCCGCCGGGCGCCTCGACGAGGCCGAGCGGCTGCGCTGGCGGCCCGAGACGGCCGTGGCCGTGGTCGTCGCCGCGCAGGACTACCCGGACAGCCCCCGGAGGGGCGATCCGATCGGCGGGCTCGAGGACGCCGAGGCGCTCGAGGGCGTGCACGTGGTCCACGCCGGCACCGCGGTGGCCGCGGAGGGGGAGCACGCCGGGCGGATCGTCTCCGCCGGTGGGCGGGTGCTCGCCGTCGTGGGCCTCGGGGCGGACCTCGACGACGCGCGGGAGCGCGCCTACCGGGGCGTGGAGCACGTGGCGCTCGAGGGCTCGCAGCACCGCACCGACATCGCGCTGAAGGCCGCCCGGGGCCTGGTCACCGTCCCCGGCGCCTCCGATCCCCGTCCCCGTCAGGAGCAGGCATGAGCGAGCAGGGCACCGTCAGCACCCCTCCCGAGATCCCGGGGTGGAGGCACATCTACTCGGGCAAGGTCCGGGAGCTCTACGTCCCGGACGGGTCGCGGCTGCGCGCCACGGGCGTGGCCATCTACGACGACGCCGAGTACCGGGCCGGGTCGGTGCTGGTGCTCGCCTCGGACCGGATCAGCGCCTTCGACGAGATCCTCCCCACGGAGATCCCGGACAAGGGCACGATCCTCACGCAGCTGTCCCTGTGGTGGTTCGAGCAGCTCGCGGGCGTGCCCAACCACGTGCTCTCGACCGACGTGCCCGAGTCCGTGCGCGGGCGGGCCCTCGTCTGCAAGAACCTGTCGATGTTCCCCGTCGAGTGCATCGCCCGCGGCTACCTGACGGGCTCCGGGCTCAAGGACTACCGCGAGACCGGAGAGGTCTGCGGGATCGAGCTGCCGCCGGGGCTCGTGGACGGCTCCCGGCTCGCCGAGCCGATCTTCACCCCCACCGGCAAGGCGGAGGTGGGGGAGCACGACCTGCCCATCACCTTCCAGGAGATGGCCGACGGCGTCGGCCACGCGGTGGCGGACCGGCTGCGCGAGCTGACCCTGGAGATCTACACCGCCGCGGAGCGGATCGCCCGCGAGCGCGGGATCATCGTGGCGGACACCAAGGTGGAGTTCGGCCTCGACTCCTACCGCGGCGCCATCACCCTCGGGGACGAGGTGCTCACCCCCGACTCGTCCCGCTTCTGGGACGCCGGGACCTACGCGCCGGGGCGGGCCCAGCCCTCGTTCGACAAGCAGTACGTGCGGGACTGGCTGCGTTCGGACGAGTCCGGCTGGAACGGGACCGGACCCGTGCCCCCGCTGCCGGAGCAGGTGGTGGAGCGCACGCGCGCCCGCTACGTCGAGGCCTTCGAGCGGCTCACCGGCCGGACCTTCGACCCGGAGGGCGGCTTCTTCGAGGTGGCGGGCCCGCTCGAGTACTGACGGCGGGCGCGCCGGGCGGCGTCAGGCGCCGGAGGAGCCGGGCGTCCACAGGGCACGGTCCATGTCCACGCGCACGAGGTGGCGGTCGTCCTCCCGCAGGGGCGTGCCCTCCTCGCGGTACCGGTCCCGGGCCTCGGCCTGCAGGTGGTCGGCGAGGGTGCCCTGCACGGTGACCACGCGCCACCACGGGAGGTCCTCACCGGTGGGATTGCGCGCCATGACCGTGCCCACCACGCGGGGGGAGCGGCACTCGGCCAGCTCCGCGACGTCCCGGTAGGACAGCACGCGGCCCGGCGGGATGGTGGCCACGACGTCCGCCACGCGCCGCGCCAGACCCGGGTCCGGCCGGTCCCGGCGGGTCACCGGTCGTCCGGAGGGATCACAGGGCGTCCCGGCCGTCCACCGGCAGGCACACGTCGAGGACCCACTGGCCGTCCGCGGAGCCGCTCTCCGCACGGCCGCCCAGCAGCGAGACGCGCTCGGCGATGCCCCGCAGACCGAGCCCCGAGGACATCTCCGAGGACGAGCCGCCCGTGCGCTGGGCGCTGCGCGCCAGGGGGTTGGCCACGCGCAGGCGCAGCTCCTGGTCGTCCGCAGCGACCTCGATCCGGCAGCGGGAGCCGGCCGGGGCGTACTTGATGATGTTGGTGACCGCCTCCTGCAGGATCCGGGCGGCCGTGCCGCGCACCGTGGTGGGCGTGGCCTCGAGGTCGCCCGTGATGACGACCTCGGGCTCGAAGCGGAGGTCCTGCAGGCTCGCGGCGAGGGACGTGACCACGTGCTCGAGGCTGCCGATGGACAGACCGGCCCCCGTGACGTCCCGGGGGTGCTCCCCCTCGTTCTCGTTGCGCAGCAGCCGCAGCAGCACCCGCAGCTCGTGCAGGGCCGAGCGGGCGGCGCCCTCCACGGTCTCGAGGACCTGGTGCAGCTCGCCGACGTCCCCGGAGCGGCGCCGGCTCATGGTCTGCATGGTGATGAGGGTGAGCTCGTGGGCCACGACGTCGTGCAGATCGCGCGCCAGCGCCTGCCGCTCGTCCTCCCGGAGCCGAACGTTGAGGATCTCGAGGTCCCGGACCCGCTGCTCGCCTTTGCGTCGCTGTCCCTGGAAGTACCGCAGAGTGACCCCTGCGAGGAAAGAGACGAAAAGGAAGGTGAACAGGTTCCAGAAGACGATCCCTCCGAGCTCGTCTCCGCGTGAGATTGCCGCCGCGACGATCCACAGGAAACAGATCAGCAGGTGGAGCGCGGAGAAGCGACGCGTCGCGGTGGCGACAACTGCCGCCGTGACCACGGCAACGGCGATGGCCGCCGATCCGTAGTCGCGCACCAGGAGGGAGGTGATCAGGCATGAGATCAGAGCCATGGAAGCCCAAGTGGGACGCCACGCCACCAGGGCGATCACTGCGTATGAGAGGACGCTGTCGGCCAGGAACAGGACGTCGAGTTGCGACGACGGGTCGACGTCGCGCACAATCACCCGCACCTCGTCCAACATCAGGAAGAGCGCATAGAGGACCAGCACCACGGACAACCACCGGGCTACGGGCTCGGCATGCAGGAACGGTGTTCTTCGGATCGTATGCGGTCGGCGTTTGATGAGGGAGGTTACAACGGGCACAAAGGTAGTACTACCTCATCGGCAGATCGCCGGGAACCAGCTGCACACGACGTAGCGCGGCGCGGCACTTGCCGGCGCGACCGGAACGGCGACCAGAGCGGTGGCAACGAGGCCTGCGGCGAGGGCGCTGGTGAACTTCTTCTTCATGGGGGGCTCCTTGGATCACGAGAGCAGCACCGGATCGGGGGGGGCGGCCGGGGTGGGGGAGAGATCTCCCGGTCGCAGGGGGGTGTGCTGCCCTGGTGCTTTCCATTTTGCCAACGTGAACTGAACGAACCTAGCGACCTTTGTCCAGACCATTTGTGACTTTTGTCGAATATGACGTGTTGCACTTTGGGGGACATCGAAAAATAGACTGTGCCAGTGACTGAATGCAGAGTGCTTGTCGTGGACGACCAGCCGTTGATGCTGGAGGCCTTAAAGTCCTTCTTCTCCGCCGAGCCCGGGTTCGAGGTGATCGGGACGGCGTCCAACGGGCGCGAGGCCGTCGACCGATGTCTGGCCATCGACCCGGACGTGGTGCTGATGGACATGAAGATGCCCGTGATGGACGGGATCGAGGCCACCCGGGAGATCACCTCGCGCAGCCCCCGGTCCAAGGTGCTGGCCCTCACGACCTTCTCCACGCTGGAGTTCGTGGTGCCGGCCCTGCGTGCCGGCGCAGCCGGCTACCTGGTCAAGGACGCCCGGCCGGACGAGATCATCACGGCCGTGCACCAGGTGCTCGACAACGAGATCGCCCTCTCCCCGGCGATCGCCCGCGCGCTCGCGGACAACGTCATCTCCGTCCCGGACCAGCAGCAGCCGGCGCGCTCGGCGGACAGCGGTCTGCGCTCCCTGCTCACCGACCGCGAGATGGAGACCGTGACGCTCCTGGCGCAGGGTCTGAGCAACCGGGAGATCGCCGCGCAGATGCACGTCTCCGAGGGCAGCGTGAAGGCCTATCTGGGGCGGGTCTGTGAGAAGTTCGGCGTCCGGGACCGGGTGCAGGCGCTCATCAAGGCGTACCAGAGCGGGCTCGTGGATCCGCAGCTGCGGGATCTCTGAGCAGCGCGGCACTCCTCGCGCCGCGGATCAGGACGGAAGTCCACTCCAGGTGTAGACGAAAGTGCATTCATCTGCATTAGCAAACACGGCAGAATCAGTGGTGCGAGCAGAGAAGAAGAAGTCGGTGGATGAGTGAGAGACATCCCCACGGCGCACGGCCCGACCCCCCCTGTGGCCGAGCCCGGACCGGATGGTCCACCGACCTGCTCACGGTAGGGGGCCGCCCCGGAACAGTCCCCCCTCGACCGGGATGTGGCCGCGCAAGGACTGGATCACCTTGCACCCCCTCGGCCGACGGCCCCCTACCGTGCAACACCTGCCCCGCAGACCTGAACGACGAGAGCGGCCCCACCGGAATCGGTGGGGCCGCTCTCGTGCGTGCCGGGGGTGGGACCGGTCAGCGCTGCGGCGCACGGTCCTCCCGGGCGGCGGCGCTGTGGCCGAAGAACCAGGTGATGTGCTCCCGCAGCGCGGTGGCGGCGTCCTCGCCCCGGCGCTCCTGGAAGGCGAGCAGGATCTTCCGGTGCTGCTCCTGCAGGGTGCGGCGCACCTGCGGCCAGTCCTCGAGACCGGCCACGGTCTCCTGCACGTAGCCGATGGTGGCCTGGCGCAGCGAGGCCATGATCGTCTCGACCACCACGTTGCCGGCCAGCGAGGCCAGCAGGATGTGGAACTGCGCGTCGTGGGCGTGGAAGCGCTCGTCCGGCAGGTCCGGGTCCTCCATGGCGGCCACGAGCTCCGCCGCGTGCTCGAGCACGGCCGCCCGCCCCGGCGTCTCCGCGGCGGCGGCCGCCTCGCGGGCGGACTGGGTCTCGAGCAGCAGCCGGGTCTGCACGAGGTCCCGCACCGGCAGCGAGCGGTTGGCCACGTGCATCCGCAGCGCCCACCCGAGCGCCGCCGAGGGCTCCGCGATGACGATGGCGCCCGCGTTCGGCCCTGACCCGGTCGAGGAGCGGACCAGACCCATGGCGTCGAGGATCCGGATGGCCTCGCGGACCGAGGCGCGCGAGATGCCGAACTCCTCGGCCAGGTGGCGCTCCCCGGGCAGCTTGTCGCCCACCGAGACCTCGCCCGAGCGCAGGCGCTCCTCGAGCCAGTCGAGGACGACGGTGTACATGCGTGCAGCTGCGGGCACGGGGAGCTCCTCGTGGGACGGGCGGGACGCGGACCAGTCTAGGCAGGTGCGGGGCCGGGCCGATCCGCCGCGACGACCCCTCACCGGGGCCAGGGGTCGTCGTGCGCGGCGGCGGCGTGGTGCACCGGATCAGATCCGGCTGTGCTCCGGGGCCACCGCGTCCCGGCGCGTCAGCCGGCGGGCGATGACGGCCAGCCCGGCGACGAGCAGGACGAGCATGAGGGTGCCCAGGTTCAGGCCCACACCGTGGATGAACAGGTACGCGACCGCGCCGCCCGCGAGGCAGTAGTAGGTGGTCACGATGACGGTCTTGCGCAGCAGGTCGCCCTCCCGGCCCAGCAGGCCCACGGTGGCGGAGGCCGCCACGATGTTGTGGATGGCGATCGGGTTGCCGCCGGCCCCGCCCACGGCCTGGGCCGAGACCACGAGCTCGGGCGGCACGCCGATCTGGGCGCCCGTGGAGAACTGGAACTGGGAGAAGGTCAGGTTGGACACGGTGTTCGAGCCGGCCACGAAGGCGCCCAGCGCGCCGATCCACGGGGCGATCAGCGGCCAGGAGCCGCCCGAGATCGCGGCGGCGCCCTCGGCGAGGGTGACCGGCATGCTGGAGAGCCCCGAGTCGTTGAGGGCCGGACCGGACTGGATGAGCACGCGCACCAGCGGCACGGCGAAGAGCAGCGCGGCGGCGGTGCCCGCCAGCTGGCGGCCCGAGACCGAGAGCGTCTCCGCGATCTGCCGTCCGTTCATCCGGTGGACGGCGTAGGCGAACAGCGAGGCGAGGATCAGCACGAACCCGGGCAGGTAGAACGGCTGCACGGTGGTGGTGATCCCGGTGCCCAGGATGTCCTCGACGGGGATCGCGAGACCGGTCAGGAACTCCTTGAGCGGGGCGATGACGCGGCTGGCCACCAGCAGGCCCGCCATCACGGCGTAGGGGGCCCAGGCGCGGGCCACGCTCATGTGCGTGGACACGTCCGTGGCCTCGGCCGGCTCGAGGGTGCCCATCCAGCGGTCGGACCACGAGGAGCGCGGCCCGAAGTCGAAGGTGTCCCTCGGCATGAGGAAGCCGCGGCTGGAGGTGAACATCACCAGGGCCAGGCCGATGAGCCCGCCGAACATCGAGGGGAACTCGGGGCCGAGGAAGCGGGCCACCAGCACGTAGGGGACGGTCATGGCCAGCGAGGCGTACACGGCGAAGGGCCACACGGCGAGCCCGTCGCGGAAGCGCCGCTCGGGGCCGAAGAAGCCGGTGAGCAGGGTGACGAGGAGCAGCGGGATGAGGATGCCCACGATGCCGTGCATGGCCGCCGTGTAGAAGCCGATCGAGTTGATGAACTCCGGCATGGTCAGACCGAGGACGCTGACGCGCTCGGCGACCGCGGGGTCCCCGCCCAGGCCGTTGGCCACGCCCACGAGGATGGGGGTGCCGACCGCCCCGAAGCTCACCGGCGTGGACTGCACGATCAGCCCCACCATGACGGCGGCCATCGCGGGGAAGCCCATGGCCAGCAGCAGCGGGGCCACGACCGCGGCGGTGGTGCCGAAGCCGGAGACGCCCTCGATGAACGAGCCGAAGAGCCAGCCGATGATGATGGCCTGCACGCGCCGGTCCGCGGAGATGGAGTTGAAGCCGGCGCGGATGGTGGCCATGGCCCCGCCCACGGTGAGGGTGGAGAGCAGCAGCAGGGCGGCGAAGACGATGTACAGCATCGTGGCGGCCACGATCAGGCCCTCGAGGGTGGCGGCCAGGACGCCGGCGAAGCTCATCTGCCACACGAGCAGGGCCACCACGACGGCGACGACGTAGCCCACCGGCATCGCGAACTTCGCCGGCCAGCGGAACCCGGCCAGGAGCACGCCCACCACGAGCAGGGGCAGCAGAGCCAGGAGGCTCAGAACAGCGAGATTGTCCACGGAGAGTTCCTTTCTGGGCCCCTCGGAGGGGCAGGGCGAGGACGGGGGACGAGCGCGTGCGGTGCGGTCGGACAGCAGGGCGGCACTATGGTCGGACCACAATGGTCTGACCACAAAGCGTACATGACGCAGATCACACCCCCAAGCCCTTGGCCGTCATGACTCGCACCTCCACGGTCTCCGTTGTGTGGCACGTCTCACTCCTCTACTATGGTCAGACCACAGAGGGTGGTCCGTCGTCGCCCCGCCGTCCCGTTCCCGGAGGTCCTATGAGAATCGCCCTGTTCGCCACATGCATCGTGGACGCGATGTATCCGCGGGTCGCCCTGGCCACGGTGCGGCTGCTCGAGCGGCTCGGCCACGAGGTGGTGTTCCCGCCGGGTCAGGGGTGCTGCTCCCAGATGCACGTCAACAGCGGCTACTTCGACGACGCCCTGCCCGTGGTCCGCAACCACGTGCAGGCCTTCTCCGCCGCGGACTACGACGTGGCCGTGGCACCCTCGGGCTCCTGCGTGGCCTCCCTAGGCCACCAGCAGCCGATGATCGCCCGTGCCGGCGGCGACGAGGAGCTGGCCGAGCGGGCCGCGGCCGTCGCCGCGACCACCTACGAGCTCTCGCAGCTGCTGGTCGACGTGCTCGGCGTGACGGACGCGGCCGCGCAGCTGGGGTCCTGGTTCCCGCACCGGGTGACCTATCACCCGTCCTGCCACGGGATGCGGCTGCTGCGCCTGGGTGACCGGCAGAAGGACCTGGTCGCCTCGGTCGGGGACATCGACCTCGTGGACCTGCCCGACGCCGAGGAGTGCTGCGGGTTCGGCGGGACCTTCTCCTTCAAGAACCCGGACGTCTCCGCCGCGATGGCCGAGGAGAAGATCGGCAACATCGAGGCCACCGGCGCCGAGCTGTGCACCGGGGGGGACGCCTCCTGCCTCATGCACCTGGGCGGGGCCATGAGTCGCCGGGGCACGGGGGCGGCCACCGTGCACTTCGCCGAGATCCTCGCCTCCACCCGCGAGAACCCGCTCGAGGTCTCCGGGCCGGTCGAGCTGTCCATCCCGGGCCCGGGGGCGCGCCGCACGGCGCCGTCGTCGGTCCCCGCCGCGTCCGTCACCGAAGGAGGTGCGCGATGAGCCGCACCGCCCTGGGCATGCCCGCCCTCCGCCCCGTCCACGGCCAGGGGAACCTGCACGCGCGCACCGCGTTCCCCGCCGCCGCGAAGGCGGAGATGGGCAACACGCAGATGCGCGCCAACATCCGCCACGCCACCCACACCATCCGCGGCAAGCGCGCCGCGGTGACCGGCGAGCTGCCCGACTGGGAGGAGCTGCGCTCGGCCGGCTCCGCGATCAAGGAGCAGGTCATGGCGCACCTGCCGGAGCTGCTCGAGGAGTTCGAGGCCAACGTCACCACCCGCGGCGGCACGGTGCACTGGGCGCGGGACGCGGCCGAGGCCAACCGGATCGTCACCGAGCTGGTGCAGGCCACCGGGTCGAAGGACGTCATCAAGATCAAGTCCATGGCCACCCAGGAGATCGGCCTCGAGGCCCACCTCGAGGAGCATGGGATCACGGCCACCGAGACGGACCTGGCCGAGCTGATCGTGCAGCTGGGGCGCGACAAGCCGTCCCACATCCTGGTCCCGGCGATCCACAAGAACCGGCACGAGATCCGCGACATCTTCCTCGCCGAGATGGCCGAGACCGACGAGACGCTCACCTCCGAGCCGCGGGACCTCGCCGAGGCCGCCCGCACCCACCTGCGGGAGAAGTTCCTCTCCACCTCCGTGGCGGTCTCCGGGGCGAACTTCGGCGTGGCCGAGACCGGAACGCTCACCGTGGTGGAGTCCGAGGGCAACGGCCGCATGTGCCTGACCCTGCCCGAGACGCTGATCACCGTGATGGGCATCGAGAAGATCGTGCCCACCTTCGAGGACCTCGAGGTGTTCCTGCAGCTGCTCCCGCGCTCCTCCACCGGGGAGCGGATGAACCCCTACACCTCGATGTGGACCGGCGTGACACCGGGGGACGGCCCGCAGGACGTGCACGTGGTCCTCCTGGACAACGGCCGCACCGCGGTGCTCGACGACCCCGCCGGGCGCTCGGCGCTGCACTGCATCCGCTGCTCGGCGTGCCTGAACGTCTGCCCCGTCTACGAGCAGGCCGGCGGTCACGCCTACGGCTCCACCTACCCGGGGCCCATCGGGGCGATCCTCTCCCCGCAGCTGACCGGCATCACCTCCGAGCAGAACGCCTCCCTGCCCTACGCCTCGTCGCTGTGCGGGGCCTGCTACGACGTGTGCCCGGTGAAGATCAACATCCCCGAGATCCTCGTGCACCTGCGCGACGAGGACGTGCGCACCCGGCACGGCGAGCGCTCCGACGACGGCGCCGCCGCGGCACCGGCCCGGACCCGGCGCCTGCCGCAGGCCCCGTCCGAGATGGACCTCATGATGAAGGGGGCGTCCTTCGTGATGTCCTCCGGCACGCGCATGGCGCTCGCCGAGAAGGCCCTGCCGCTGGGCCGGGCCGTCGCCGGCAAGGACCGGGCGATCAGCTGGCTGCCCGGCGCGGCCGGTGGCTGGACCGACGAGCGGGACATCCCCGCCCCGCCGAAGGAGTCCTTCCGGAACTGGTGGGCCCAGCACGCCGGGGAGAGCCGGGAACGGGTGGCCGCCGACGGCGGCCCCGCGCCCGGCGGCACTGCCGGCACGGCTGCCGCCGCTGCCGCCGGTGACGCCGGACGTCCCCCGGACGGGGCCCTGGACGGGGCCAAGGGCGAGACCCGGGACGGGACCCGGGGCGAGGACCGCACCGACGGGGGAGAGCGATGAGCGACGCCAAGACCGAGATCCTGGCCCGCATCCGCGGCGCCCTGCACGACCTGCCCGCGCCCGCCCCGGCCGAGCGCTCCTACCGGCGCACCTCGGACCGGCCGCGCGAGGAGGTCGTCGAGATGCTCGTGGACCGGCTGGTCGACTACAAAGCCTCGGTGCACCGGGAGACTCCCGCGTCCCTCCCGGGCCGGATCGCCGACCTGCTGGGCGCCTCCGCCCGCTACGTGGTGCCCGAGGGCCTGGACCGCTCCTGGCTGCCCGAGGAGTCCGGCATGCGGCGGGCCATCGTGGACCCCAACGACGCCCGGGCCGCCTCCGCCCTCGGCGTCCGGGAGCTCAACGCGGTGGACGCGGTGGTCACCGCCTCGACCGTCTCCTGCGCCGAGACCGGCACGATCTTCCTCACGGGACGCGCCGACGAGGGCCGCCGGGCGATCAGCCTGGTCCCCGACCACCACATCTGCGTGGTGGCGCTGGACTCGGTGGTCGAGCTGATCCCCGAGGCCCTGGCCCAGGTGGAGCCCACGGCCCCGGTCACGATGATCTCCGGCCCCTCCGCGACCTCGGACATCGAGCTCGAGCGCGTGGAGGGCGTCCACGGGCCCCGGCGGCTGGACGTCGTCCTGCTGGGCTGAGGCACCGGGGCCCTGCCGCCCGGTGGTTCCGTGCGCCCGCCGCCCGCTCCGTACAGTGGACGTGGTCAGAAGATGCAGCCACGGCGCCCGGGCCCTCCGCGAAGGGCCCGGGCCCGCGCGTCGCGGAAGGAACGGCGATGGAACGGGTTCTCGGGCGTCCGGTCGACGAGCAGACGCGCTGCGTGCACTACCGGACGGCACTGGATGTGATCGCGATCAAGTTCCGGTGCTGCCGGGAGTACTACCCTTGTCATCTGTGCCACCAGGAGACCGCCGGCCACCCGGCGGCGCAGTGGCCGGTCGAGGAGTACGACACCGAGGCCGTGCTGTGCGGCGTCTGCGGCCACGAGCTCTCCGTCCGCGAGTACCTGGCGGTGGAGGGCTGTCCGCGGTGCGCGGCACGGTTCAACCCGGGCTGCGCCCTGCACGCCGACCTGTACTTCGAGCCGGCCTTCCCGGACCGGGACGGCCCGGTCTGAGGCGACGCGTCCCGCGGCGGCCGCCGGCCGGTGAGCACGACGAGGAGAGGAGGGCGTCCGAGGTGTCGATCAAGCACGCGCTGCGGGACCGGTTCGTCCGGGCGGAGCCGGCCGCCCCGCCGTCGTCCCCGGGCGCGCAGCGCCCGGGCATCCGGCTGACGGGCGTCGACGTCACCCGGGACGGCCACGACGTCCTGCGGGACGTGGACCTGGTCCTGGACGAGCACCGCATCGCGGTCATCGGGCTCAACGGCTCGGGCAAGTCCACCCTGGTGCGCCTGCTCAACGGGCTGCTGCTGCCCACCCGGGGCACGGTCGAGGTGGGCGGGCTGTCCACCGCGAAGGACGCCAAGCTCGTCCGGCGGCAGGTGGGCTTCGTCTTCCAGAACCCGGAGAACCAGATCGTGATGCCGCTCGTGGCCGAGGACCTCGCCTTCGGGGCCAAGAACCTGGGCCTGCGCGGGGCCGAGCTCACCGCGCGGGTGGACGAGGTCCTGGAGCGGCTGGGCATCGCCCACCTGCGCGAACGGGAGTCCTACGCCCTGTCCGGGGGCGAGAAGCAGCTGGTGGCCCTGGCCTCGGTGCTGGTCATGGAACCGGCCACGATCGTCTTCGACGAGCCGACCACCATGCTGGACCGGCGCAACCGGCGCCGGCTGCAGACCACCATCGACCACCTGGACCAGCGGGCGGTCGTGGTGACCCACGACCTCGAGCTGATCGGCGACTACCAGCGCGTCCTCGTGGTGCACGAGGGGCGGATCGCCTTCGACGGCGCCCCTGGGCCCGCGGTGGAGTTCTACTGCGGGATCAGCGACTGATGGGCGCGGCCCGGAGCCAGGACGCCCGCAGCGGCGCGGATCGGCACGAGGCCGCCCGAGCGCGGGGCGGTGGAGCGCACGGTGGTGGAGCGCCGGGCGGTGGAGCGCACGGCGCCGGGCCCACCGGGGTGCTGGCCCGGATCCCGGCCGCCTACAAGTTCGCGTTCCTGTTCGCGGCCAGCCTCGGGATCTACGCCGTGACGCACCTGGGTCTCCAGGTCGCCGTCTTCGCCGGGGCCGTGGCCGCCGCGCTGCTCACCCGCACCCCGGTGGCCCGGCTGGCGCGGATGCTGGCGGGCCTGGCGATCGTCGTGGGGATCGTCTTCCTCACCCTGGGTCTCACCACCACCTGGGAGGCCGCGGGGGTCTCGGCGCTGCGGCTGCTGAGCCTGTGCCTGTTCGCCTGGGCCGTGAGCCTGTCCACCACCTTCGGCGAGATGCTGGCCCTGTTCGAGCGGCTGCTCGCCCCCACCCGGCACCTCGGGCTGAACCCCGCCCAGATGAGCCTGGCCCTGTCCATGACGATCCGCTTCATCCCGCAGATCCGCACCCAGTACCTCGAGGTGCGGGAGGCGCAGTTCGCCCGCGGGCTGCACAACAGCCCCGTGGCCGTGCTGGTGCCCCTGCTCGTGCGCACCCTCGAGTCGGCCCAGGAGATCGCCGCCGCCCTCGACGCCCGGTGCTACGATTCCGCGGCACCACCGCGGCGCACCACCCCACCCGCCTGAGAAGCCCCTCACCCCACCCACCAGAAGGACCCCATGGCCACCACGACCTCCCGGACCGCCGACAGCTCGCAGACCACCCAGAACACCGTTCTCGTGGCCGTGTTCGCCGCCCTCATCGCCGCCCTCGGGCTGGTCCCGCCGATCACGGTGGGGATCATCCCGGTGCCCATCACCCTGCAGACCCTCGGGGTGATGCTCGCCGGAGCGCTGCTGGGGCCGGTGCGCGGCATGCTCTCCGTCGTCGTCCTGCACGCCCTGGTGCTGGCCGGGCTGCCCCTGCTCGCCGGGGGACGGGGCGGGCTCGGGGTGTTCCTGGGCCCGACCGGCGGCTACCTGGTCGGCTGGATCCCCGCCGCCCTGGTCATCGGGGCGCTCGTGCAGTACTGGGCGCTGCGGCGCACCGGCCGGACGGCCCGCTTCGCCGCGGTCCTGCTGAGCGTGGTCCTGGGCGGCATCCTGGTGATCTACGCCTTCGGCGTCCCGTGGACGGCCGTGGTCACCGGTCTGCCGCTGTCCACCTCCGCCCTGGGCTCCCTCGTCTTCATCCCGGGGGACCTGCTCAAGGCGGTGGTGGCCACGCTGGCCGCGATCAACGTGCACCGCAGCTACCGCCGTCTCCTGGGCGGAGTGCGGACCACCGCCCGCTGACCGCCGGGGAAGCAGCACCCGCCGGTCACCGCGGCACCGTGCGCACCGACCGGTGCCGCACCTCCAGCGCGGCACCACCACCGAGGACGAGGACATGCCCTTCCTGGACCGTCTGACCCGCTGGGCCGAGGAGCGCCCGCAGGAGTCCGCCGTGCTCTGCGGCACGGACCGGCTGAGCTGGGGCGATGTGCACTCCGCGGCCGCCGCCCTGGCCGCCTCGGGCGAGCCCACGGGGATCCTCCGGCAGACCAACGGCGTCGACTTCGCCGTCCGGTGGGCCGCGGGGGTGGCCGAGGAGCGCATGTGCGCCGTCCTGGACCCCTCCTGGCCGGAGGACACGGCGGAGCAGGTGCGGCACCGCTGCGCGGCGGCGCTCGCCGCCGACCCGGCCCCGGCGCGGCTGCGCGACGGCGACCCCGCCTCGTGCTTCCTGATCGGGCTGACCTCGGGCACCACGGCTGTGCCCAAGGGCTTCCGCCGCAGCCGCGCGTCCTGGCGGCGCTCGTTCGAGCTCTCCACCGCGCACTTCGGGCTCGGACCGGAGGACCGCGTGCTGGCCCCCGGGCCGCTGGCCGTGAGCCTGAACCTGTACACGCTGTCCGAGTGCCTGTACGCGGGGGCCGCGTTCGTGACGCTGCCGGTCTTCGACGTCGCCGCCGCCCACGCCGCCATCTCCGCCCACGGCGTCACCCGCCTGGTGCTCGTGCCCACGATGCTGCGGGTCCTGGCCGAGCGCGGTCTGGCCGCCGGCGCCGACGCCGGCGGGGTCACCGCGATCGTGTGCGCCGGGCAGAACCTGGACCCCGCCACGCTGAGGGCGGCCCGCCGCTGGGCCCCGCGCGCCGCGATCTGGGAGTACTACGGCGCCGCGGAGCTCGGCTTCGTGGCCGCCCGCTGCCACCAGCCGGGCGGAACCGCCGAGCGGTCCGGAGGGAAGCTCGTCGACCCGGCCGCCGAGACGGCCACCGGGGAGGACGCCGGGAAGATCGCCGGGGAATGCGGCACCGCGGTGGGCAGCCCGTTCCCGGGCGTGGAGGTGGCCGTCCTCGACGCCGCGGGCCGTCCCGTGCCGGAGGGCGTGACCGGCACCATCGGCGTCCGCTCGGAGCTGGTCTGCGACGGCTATCTGTGGGGCGAGGACGGCCGGGCTCTCGGCCGGCTCGGCGACCGGCACACCGTGCGGGACCAGGGCTTCCTGCGCGGCGGGCAGCTGCACGTGCTGGGGAGGGCGGCGGAGATGATCAACACCGGCGGGCACAACGTCTATCCGCACGAGGTCGAGGCGGCCCTGGCCGGGGTGCCGGGAGTGGCCGACGTCGTCGTCGCCGGTCTGCCCGACGGGGTCCGTGGTCAGCGGATCGTGGCCGGGATCGTGCCCGCAGCCGACCGGCCGGACCGTGCGCGGATCCGCGCCGACCTGGCGCACCGGCTGGCCCCCGCCAAGCGCCCGCAGCAGTACTGGGAGCTCACGGAGCTGCCGCTCACCGCCGCCGGCAAGCTCGGCCGCTCGGTGTTCCGCGACTGGATCCTCGAAGGAGACCCCCGTGCCCGTCCGCTCCGCTGACGCCCCCGTGCTGGTACTGGGCCGCCGCACCCCCCTGGCCCGCGGCGGGACCCTGCTCGACGGCGTGCCCGTCCACCGGCTGCTGGCCCCCGTGCTCCGCGCCGTGCTCGCGGACGCGGGCCTGGACCCGGCCTCCCTCGCGGACGTGGTGGTCGGCAACGCGGTGGGCGCCGGCGGCAACCTGGCCCGGCTCGCCGCGCTGGAGGCCGGTCTGCCGCTGTCCGTGCCGGGTCTGACCGTGGACCGGCAGTGCGGCTCGGGCCTGGACGCCGTGGTGCTGGCCTGCCGGCTCGCCCAGGCCGGCGCCGGCCGGGCCTTCCTCGCCGGCGGCGCGGAGAGCATCAGCACCGCCCCCCTGCGCGGACGACGACGGGAGGACGGTGCGGTCGAGTTCTACCACCGCGCCCGGTTCGCCCCGGAACACCTGGGCGATCCCGACATGGGGGAGGCCGCCGAGACCGTGGCCCGCGAGCACGGCATCGGCCGGGAGCGGCAGGACGCCTACGCCCTGCGCAGCCACCGGCGGGCCCTCGCGGCGGCGGAGGAGGGGCGGTTCGCGGACGAGCTGGTGCCGGTGGCCGGACCGCGCGGGGAGGTGCGGGCCGACAACGGGCCGCGCCGCACGCTGAGCGCGGGACTGCTCGCGCGCTTCCCGCCCGTCTTCGAGGCCGGCGGGACCGTCACGGCCGGCACCTCCTGCGGCGACGCGGACGGGGCCGCCGCCGTCCTCGTCACGGACGCCGGTTCGGCCCGGGAGCTGGACGTCGCGCACGGACTGGCCTTCCGCGGCGCGGCCACGGTGGGGGTGGACCCGGCGCGGCTGGGCCTCGGCGCCGCGGTGGCCGCCCGGCAGCTGCTGGCCGAGCAGGGCGTGGCGGTGCAGGAGCTGGCCGCCGTCGAGTTCAACGAGGCCTTCGCCGGTCAGGTGCTGGCCTGCACGGACCTGCTCGGACTCGACGAGGAGGTGCTCAACGCCGAGGGCGGCGCCCTGGCCCTCGGCCACGCCTACGGCGCCTCCGGGGCGGTGTCCGTGGTGCGCCTGCTCGCCCGCTCGCGCGCGCTGCCGCCCGGGAGTCCGGTGCTGGCGATGATCAGCTCCGCCGGGGGCATCGGCACGGCGGCCCTGTTCGAGAACGTCGCGCTCTGACCGACGCATGCGGCTCGGGCCCACGCCGAGCGGTGCATCCGGCACCGGGCCCGGACCGGCCCGGAGCCCGGCGCGGGGAGGACGGCCGGTGGCCCCGGCCGTCCCCGCGAGACTCAGCGCGTGCGCTGCGCCGTCGGACGCCGCGCCTCGTCCAGGGCCGGATAGGACGGACCGTGCTTCCCGAGCACGCTCACGCCGCGCCGCACGTTGTAGTACACGTCCCGCAGCGTCCAGCTGCGCAGGTCCGTGCGCTCCCGCCGCGGGACGGACTGCCGGCCCACGGTGGCGAACACGAGGACCAGCGCCAGGAGGTAGAGTCCGCCGACCATGACACACTCGCTTCTCGCGACCATCGTCGCGTAAGGGTCTAAACTGATGATGACACTCACGCTAGCCGTGGAAGGGATAAGTAGTCAAGTGCATTTTGCCTATGACACTGAAGATGTGCTCGAGTCCGACGTGGCGCTGATGAACACCGCGCCGGGGGCCTCCCGGTCCGGGGAGGACGAGCTCGTCACCACCGGGCAGCTGCGCGAGCTCCTCCGGGCGCACGGCTGGTCGGGCCGCTTCGACCGCGACGAGCACGAGCTGGCCGAGGTCCGCGAGGTCCGCGGCGAGCTCCGGCGGGTCTGGGCCCTGGACCGCGACGCCATGGTGGAGGCCGTCAATGCCGTGCTCGACACCACCGAGATCGCCCCGCACCTGGCCCGGCACGACGGGAAGGACTGGCACCTGCACGCCTCGCCCTCGGATGCCCCGCTGGCCGCCCGTCTGCGGCTGGAGACGGCGTTCGCCCTGGTGGACGTGATCCGCGCGGACGAGACCGAGCGGCTGCGCGAGTGCGGGGCCGAGGACTGCGACGGCGTGCTCCTGGACCTCTCCCGCAACCGCTCCAAGCGCTTCTGCAGCCAGCGCTGCGCCAACCGCACCAACATGACCGCCTACCGCCGCCGCCAGGCCGGCGACGCCGACGACCGCCCGGACGAGGGTGCCGGGACCTGAGCCGGCCGGCCGGCCGGCCGGTGCGGCGGGCGGAGCGTCGTCGTCGTTCGTCACGGACCGCGCCGCCGGACGCCCAGTTCCATGATTTTCGATCGAACGCTTCCTAAGCTGACGGGGTGAAGGAATCCTCGCTCGTCGCCGTCGTGTTCGTCGCCGCCCTCGCCCTGGGCGGCGGCACCCTCGCGGCCCAGATCTCCGCCCAGTCCGACGAGGAGGTCCAGGCCGCGCCGCTGCCCTCGTGCACCGTCCTCGACCGGTCCGAGCTGGTCCCCGAAACCGGCGCCCTCTACGGCGTGAACCTCGACTGGCAGGACAAGCCGCTGGCCGACTACACCGAGCGGCTGGGTCACCGGCCGGCCGTGTCCGTGTCCTTCACGGGGTTCCCCTACGACGAGCGCGGGCACGACTACCTGCGGATGGCGGCCGACCAGATCCGGTCCGACGGCCAGATGATGCTGCTGACCCTCGAGCCCGAGGGCGGGCTCGCCGAGGTCACCGACGACGCGGTCCAGGAGCTGGTCGCCGATCTCGCCGCGATCAACGACTCCGGGGTGCCGGTCGTGGTGCGCTTCGCCCACGAGATGAACGGCTCCTGGTACGCCTGGGGGCAGCAGCCCACCGCCTACGTGGAGGCCTATCGCCGCGTGGCGGCCGCGGTGCACGAGCAGGCCCCCGGCTCGGCGATGATGTGGGCGCCGAACTACGGGGGCGGTTATCCGTTCACCGGCGGGCAGCACGAGGCCGAGCCCGGCACCGCCGACTTCGCGGCCCTCGACACCGACGGGGACGGCGCGCTGACCATGGCCGACGACGCGTACGCCCCCTACTACCCGGGCGACGACGCCGTGGACTGGGTGGGCATGTCCCTCTACCACTGGGGCCACCAGCACCCCTGGGGGGAGAACGAGCTGCCCGAGCCCGGCAAGTTCGCCGCCCAGCTCACCGGCAGCTACGCCGGCGCCGGCGGCGACGACCGCGCCGTCCCCGACTTCTACGCCGAGTACGGGGAGCGGCGCGGCAAGCCCGTGGCCATCCCGGAGACGGCCGCCCTGTACAACCCGGCGGGCGGCGGTGCCGAGGAGCTGGCCATCAAGCAGGCGTGGTGGAGCCAGGTGTTCGACGAGTCGATGCCGGAGGACTTCCCGCAGCTGAAGATGATCAGCTGGTTCGAGTGGGACAAGCACGAGGTCGAGATCGACGGAACGGTGGACTGGACGACCACCAACACCGACGCCGTCCGGGACGCCTTCACGGCCGACCTGCCGGACTGGCTGCGCTGGGGCCCGGAGGAGGCCTGCACCGCGCCCGGTTCCTGACCCTCCTGCGGTCGGAGCGCGGCAGGAGCACACTGGGTCCATGAGGATGATGCTGCTGACCGCGGGCACCCGCGGTGACGTGGAGCCGTTCGCCGCCCTGGCCCGGTACGCCGCCGACCGCGGGCACGAGGTCCGGCTGGGCGTGCCCGAGAACCCGGGGGTGGACCTGTCCGGACTCGACACCGTAGGCCTGGAGGTGGACTTCCGCCGCCTGGTCGCCGAGCACGGGATCTCCCCGTGGACGGCCGTGCGGCACTTCCGCACCGAGGTGGGCCCCGGCATGCGCCGGATGCTGGCCGCCGCCGTGCGGGAGACGCTCGCCTTCGAACCGGACGTCGTGGTCCACCACGCCAAGGTGCTCACCGCCCCGGCAGTGGCGCAGGCGCTGGGCGTCCCGCACGTGGCGGTCGAGGCGGTCCCCGTACTCACGCCCACCCGGCACTTCCCGGCGCCCGGGGTGGTGAACCGGGACCTCGGCCGGTTCAACCGCGCCACCTACGCGGTGGCAGGAGCCGCCGAGCGGATGTTCCGCCGGGACATCGAGCGGGCGTGCGCCCCGCTGCCCGGAGGCCGGCCGGACTCCGTTCCCACTCCCGCCGCCACCCTGCTGCCCATCAGCCCGCAGCTGCTGCCGCGCCCGGACGACTGGCCGAACTCGGTGCACCTCACCGGGTCCTGGCACATCGGCGCCCCGGTGCCGGAGCCCGATCCCGCCGTGCGCGAGTTCCTCCGGGGCGGGTCCTACCTCGTGGCGACCTTCGGTTCCATGGCCTCCGGGGACCCGCTGGCCCGGGGGAGGGCGGTGGTGGAGAGCGCTCGTGCGCACGGGCTGCGGACGCTGCTGCTCACCGGCTGGGGCGGCCTCGCCCTGCCGGACGAGCTCCGGAGTGATTCCCACGGCGACGACGTGCTCGCCGTGCCGTCCCTGCCGCTCGACGCGGTGCTGCCCGGAGCCGCGGTGGCCGTCCACCACGGCGGGGCCGGGACCGTGCACGCCGTGGCCCGGGCCGGCGTTCCGCACGTGGTGGTGCCGTTCCTCGCCGACCAGCCGTTCTGGGGCCGGCAGCTCCACGGGCTCGGCCTCGGGTCCGCACCGATTCCGCAGAAGAAGCTCACGGCCGAGCGGCTCACCGCGGCGATCGACGACGCCCTCGGATGCCGTGCCACCGCCGAGCAGGTGGGGCGGGAGATCCGGACGGAGCAGGGCCTGCAGACGGCGCTGTCCGTGCTCGAGAGCGTGTGACTCCGGAGACGTGCCGAATACTCCTGCAATTCCCGTAGTTGCAGGGGCGCCTTTTCTGTTTTCGGGAAGTTCGTTCTGCCGCACGACATCCCTGGAAATATCCAGTGTTTCTCTGCGAATCGCCTATTGACGTGCGTGAACACTGGAAGGACCGTGCCGTCGGTTAGCCTCTTCCCCGTATGGACCCCCTCAACGGGGGTCGATTGGTCACCGGGGTGTCAGCTGAAACGCCCACATGTTGGAGGGGCGCTCGCGTGGACTGGACATTCGGAGCAGCGCCGTTCTGGATGGCTGCGGTAGCAGGCTCCCTCGGTGCTCTGGTGGGGTGGTTCCTGCCCCGTCTCGTGCTGCGCTACAGCCCGGCCGGTGACGAGCCGATGCCGGCTCCCTCCCGCCCCGTGCTGGCGGTCGCCACCGCGACCCTCTTCGTCCTGGTCGCCGCGTTCTTCGGGCTCAGCTGGCAGATCCCGGCATACCTCTTCTTCGCCGCCGTGGCCGTGGTGCTCACGGTGATCGACCTGCGCCACCACCTCCTGCCCAACGCCGTCGTGCTGCCGGCTTTGGGCATCGGCTTCCTGCTGCTCACGCTGGCCGCCGCGGGGGAGAACGCCTGGGGGGCGCTGCTGCGCGCCGTGCTGGGCGCCCTCGTCCTGTTCGGTCTCTACCTGGTGCTGGCGCTCATCTCCCCGGCCGGACTCGGCATGGGCGACGTGAAGCTCGCCGCCGTGCTGGGGCTGTTCCTCGGTTTCCAGGGCTGGGGCACGCTCTTCGTCGGGGCGGTGCTGGCGTCCGTGATCGGCGCGGTGGCGGGATTGGCCGTGCTGGCGTCCCGCCGCGGGGGGATGCGCAGCGACGTCCCGTTCGGCCCCTCGATGCTGGCCGGCGCCCTCGCGGCGGTCGCCTGGGGAGAGCTGCTGGCACGGGAGTACCTGCTGCCCGGCCTGTACTGACGCCGTTCGGGGGACAAGCGCGCCACAACCTTGGTCCATGCAGATGAATGCAGTTCTGACCAGGCATTACGTCGCTGTTTGACGTCCCCCAAAGTGCATGCACTTGAATGCTTGTGACTTTGCTGGAGCAAAGTCTATTCTTCGTACAGGTCAGTAGCCCGGTACGGGGAGAAGCCGCGAGGCATATACCGACAGAGCTGACGACCCTTTCCTGACACCCCCCATTATCAAAGGATCCTGCCATGCTGCCTCTGCTCATCACCCTCCAGAACGTCTTCTTCGACGCTAAGGACCGACTCGTCCGCAACGAAAAGGGCGCGACCGCCGTGGAGTACGGCCTGCTCGTCGGTCTCATCGCCGTGGCGATCATTGGCACTGTTGCCCTGCTGGGCCCCCAGCTCAACGGTCTTTTCGAGACGGTTAACACCAAGCTCAGCAAGCCTAACGGCTGATCTGAGTCTCCTTGCTTGTGATGCGCCGCGGCGCCCCGCAC
>NZ_JBHVDI010000049.1:0-21359 GCF_042802875.1 Kocuria sp. NPDC057446
CTGCTCATCCACGGGCACACCGATGTGGTGCCGGCCAACGCCGAGGACTGGACGCACCATCCGTTCTCCGGGGAGATCGCCGACGGCTGTGTGTGGGGGCGCGGCGCGGTCGACATGAAGGACATGCGCTCAGCCGCGGGCCGACCCCACCGGCACGGCGGCCCCCACCGGCACCTGACCGGGATCCGGGACGGGGACCGTGGCGGCGGTTCCCACCCCGCCACGGGTCGCCCGTCTCGCGACGTCGGCGCTGGAGAGGGAGACCGCCAGCACGGAGGCGAGCACCAGGGCGCCCGCGGGGCCGAGCACGGTCCACGGGGCGCGCTCGACGTAGCCGATGCCCTCGGCCAGCAGCAGCCCCCACTCCGGGGCCGGCGGCTGCTGCCCCAGGCCCAGGAAGCCCAGGCCCGCGATGGCCAGGGCGGTGCCGGGCAGGCGCAGAATGGCGTGCCGGGCCACCTCCGGGAGCAGGGTGGGCAGGACGGTCCCGGCCAGGACGCGGGCCGGTCCCACACCGAGCAGGGGCAGCACCCGGACGTAGGGCCGGGCCGAGATCTCGGCGACGAGGGCGGCGGTGTGGGCGGCCAGCGGCGCCCAGCTCACCAGGGTCACGGCGAGGGCGGCCCCGGCCGCGGAGGGGCCGGCCACCGCCACGACGAGGATGCCGGCGATGATCGGCGGTGCCGCGTTCGTGACCTCGACCGGCCCGGTCGACCACACCCCGGTCACCCCGATCACGAGACCGATGACCAGGCAGGCGGCGACCACGACCAGGGCGAGGCCCAGGGTGTCCAGGGCGCCGTGGCCCACGCGCGCCAGCACGTCGCGCCCGGACGCGTCGGCCCCCAGCGGCAGCGCCCAGGAGGGCGCTTCGAGCCGCCCGTGGGCGGAGGCGTAGGGGTCCCGGAGCAGCCCGGCGACGATCAGCCCCAGCAGCAGGGTCCCCGAGACGGCCGGCACCGTCCACCAGGACCGGCGAGGACCCGAGGGCGACCCGGGGACGGGCAGGTCCCCGGAGCGGCCGGCCGGCCCCAGCAGCGCCCGGCGGGCGAGGGCGGCCAGGGCGCCGCACAGCGCGGCGAGCACGAGCAGGAGCAGCACCCCGGCCTGCAGGGCGGGGATGTCCTGGGACGCGGCGGCCCCGAGCAGGGTCCGGCCCAGGCCGGGGATCGCGAAGACCTCCTCGACCGGCACCGCCCCTCCGGTGAGCCCGACGACGACGAGGGCGATCTGCCCGATCACCCCGGGCAGGGCCCGGTGCAGCGCCGCGAGCGCGATCCGGGGCCGGGAGTGCCCGGCCACGGCCCACGTGTGCACCCAGCGCTCGGTGAAGGCGCCGGCCAGCGCGGTGGAGAGCAGCCGGCCGATCAGCCCGCCCCCGGGCAGGCCGAGCGCCAGGGCCGGCAGCACCACGTGCTCAGGGCCACGCCACCCGTAGGGCGGCAGCCAGCCCGCCCAGACGGCCACGACGATCAGCAGCACGGCCGCCAGCAGGAACTCCGGCAGCGCGGTCAGGGCGGCGGCCGCCGCCCCGGCCCCGCGGGCGGGGCGCCCCGCGAGCCCGGCCCGGACGGTGGGCACGCAGATCAGGGCGGCCACGAGCAGGGCGACGGCCAGGGCCGCGCCCATCAGGGTCAGGGACACCCCCATGGCCTCGAGGACCCCGGGCAGGACCGGGCGCCCGCTGATCCAGGACGTGCCGAAGTCCCCGGTGAGCACCCCGGAGCCCCAGTCGGCGAACACGGCGAGCGGTCCGCCGTCCAGGCCCAGCTCGGTCCGGATCTGGGCGAGCAGCTCCGGGGTGGCCGGCCGGTCCGCGTAGCGGGCGCGCAGCACCGTGTACTCCGGGCTGTTGCCCGAGAGCCACGGCAGGGCACCGATCAGCACGACGACGGCGGCGAAGGCCGCGGCGCGGGAGATCAGGGCCGCCGCCCCTCCCCGTCCCCTCACTCGGCGACGGTGGTCTCGGCGGTGATGAGCTCGCGCTCGCGCGGATCGCGGACCGCGCCCTCCACACCGTTCTGCTCGCCCTGGATGACGCGCTCGTGCAGCATCGGGATCGCCGCGTCCTCGGCCAGGATCGCCGCTTCGGCGGCCATGATCGCCTCCTGTCGCTCCTCGCCGGGTGCGGCCTGCTCCGCGGCGGTCAGGGCGTCGTCGACGGCCCCGGAGCAGAACTGCGAGAGGTTGAACGAGCCCGCGCAGCCGAAGTCGCTGACCATGTAGGCCACCGGGTCGCCCGAGTCGAGCACCGTGGCCCGGGAGAGGATGAAGGCGTCGAAGTCGCCGTCCAGGGCGTCGGCCTCGATGTACTGGTACTCGCGCACCTCCAGCTCGACCTCGAAGCCGGCGGCCTCGAGCTGCTGCTGGAGCTGGACGGCGACCTCGGGCAGCTCGGCCCGGTCGGTGAACGTGCCGATGGTGATCTTCTGCCCGGCCGGGTCCCCGGCCTCGGCGCGGTCGGCGAGCAGCTCGCGGTAGGCGTCGGTGTCCCGGCCCTCCGCGGCGTAGGGGATCGCCGGTCCGAGCAGCCCGGCGGCCACGTCGGCCCGGCCCTCGTAGACCCCGTCCACCACGGTCTGCGGGTCGAGGGCCTCGCGGGCGGCGGCGCGCAGGGCGGGGTCGGCGAAGGGCCCGTCCTCGGTGTTGAGGTAGAGGGTGTTGGTGCGCGGCATCGGCACCTCCTCCAGGAGGTCCTCCTCCACCTGGGCGGCCTGGCCCACGGGCACGGCCTCGACGACGTCCGCCTCGCCGGTGCGCAGCGCGGCGGCCCGGGCGGTGCCGTCGGGCACGAAGGACACGTCGATGCCGGCCGCGGCCGCGGCGCCGTCCCAGTGGTCGTCGTAGCGCTCGAGGGTGGCCCCGGAGGTGCCGTCCACGGCGGTGAGCTCGAAGGGCCCGGTGCCGTGACCCACCGGGGTGACGGTGTCCCCCTCGTAGGCCGCCGGGGCCAGGACCGACAGCTGCGGGCTGGACAGCCGCTGCGGCACGAGCGGATCGGTCTCGGCGGTGGTGACCCGCACCGTGTCGCCCTCGGCCGCCACGGTCATCTCCACCCCGTCGAGGATCCGCGGGGCCGGCTCGGCCTCCACCGCCCGGGACAGGGAGGCGGCGGCGTTCTCCGCGGTGAGCTCGGTGCCGTCGTGGAAGGTGACGCCCTCGCGGACGGTGAAGGACCAGGTGGTGTCGTCGAGCTGCTCCCACTCGGTGGCCAGCATCGGCTGCGCCTCCCCGGCCTCGTCCAGTCGGACCAGGGTCTCGGCGGTGGACCAGCGGGAGAGCTTGAAGGCGTCGTCGCTCAGCGGGGACAGCCCCGAGCGCGGCGGCTGCAGCATGGCCAGCTCGATCCGGGCGTCGGTCGAGCCGGCGTCCCCGGCGTCCCCGGCGCCTCCGGCGGAGGAGGTGCCGGAGCCCGCGGAGAAGCAGCCGGTGAGCAGCAGCAGGCTGACGGCGGCGAGGCCGAGGCCGGTGCGGCGGGCACGGCGGGGAGCAACGGCGGCGGAGGAGTGAGGGGGCATCAGAGGGCCCTTTCGTCGTGATGGGTGGAGGGGTCGGCGGAGATCTCAGGGGTGCGGGGCTCAGACGGACAGGCGGGGGACGGCGTCCACCAGCTCCCGCGTCGTCGGGTGGTGCGGCGTCTCGAGGAGCCGGCCGGCGGGTCCTTCCTCCACCACCTGCCCGTGGTCGAGCACCAGCGCGCGCTCGCACAGGGAACGGACCGCGGTGAGGTCGTGGGAGATGAACAGCAGTCCCAGACCTCCCCGGACGTGGAGGTCCTCCAGCAGCTCCAGCACCTGGTGGCGCAGCGGCAGGTCGAGCCCGCTGACGGCCTCGTCGGCCAGGAGGATCCGCGGGCCGGTCACCAGGGCCCGGGCGATCGCCACGCGCTGGGCCTGGCCGCCCGAGAGCTCGTGGGCGTGCCGGGCCAGGTGCTCCGCACCCAGTCCGACCTGCTCCAGGGCGTCCCGGACCAGGCGCCGGTGGTCGCCGGGGACGCGGAAGCGCCGCAGCGGTTCCCGCAGCTGGCGTTCGACGCTGCGCCGCGGATCCAGGCTGGACGCCGGGTCCTGCGGGACGTACTGCACGGCCTGCCGGGCTCGCCGGATCTGCTGCCGGCCGGTCAGGGGGGCGCCGTCGAAGCGGACCTCGCCCTCATCCGGGCGCTCCAGGCCCAGCAGCAGGGAGAGCAGCGTGGACTTCCCCGACCCCGAGGGGCCCACCACCCCCAGGGACTCGCCCTCGCGCACCTCGACGTCGACGCCGCGCACCGCCGTCACGGTGCTGGAGCGGGTCCGGTAGGCCCTGGTGAGCCCGGTGCCGCGCAGCGTGGTGGTGGAGCCTGCCGACCGGCTCACGACGCCACGCCCAGCGGCGCCGCGCCCGGCAGCGCCGCACCTGGCGGGGCGGCTGCGGACCGGAGACCGGCACGGGCTGCGGCGACCAGGGACACGGTGAACGCCGCCTGAGGCGACCGGACCACCTGCTGCACAGGACCGGCCTCGACGACCCGGCCCCGCTCCAGGACGACGACGGTGTCGCACAGGTCGGCGGCCACCGCCAGATCATGGGTGATGAACAGCAGAGCGCTGCGCTCGGGTCCCGTGCAGCGGCGCAGGGCCTCGACGACATGGCGCTGGCTGATCATGTCCAGGGCCGTGGTCGGCTCGTCGGCCACCAGCAGGTCCGGGGACGCGGCCATCGCCAGGGCCAGGCACACCCGCTGCCGCTGCCCGCCCGACAGCTGGGAGGGGTGGGCCCGCAGGACCCGCTCCGGGTCCTCGAAGCCGACCTCGCGCAGCAGGTCCTCGATCACCTGGGCGGCGGCCGCCGCGCTGATCCGGCGTCGGCGGGCCACGGCGGGCAGGAGCTGCCGGTCCAGGCGCACCACGGGGTTCAGCGCGGCCTGGGAGTCCTGGAAGACCGCCGCCATTCCCGGGCGGCGTCCTGGTGCCTGGCGCCAGGGCAGCTCACGGCCGGCCACTCGCAGGGCGCCACGGACGTCGAACTGCGGTCCGAGCAGTCCCAGCAGGGCGAGCGCCGTCAGGGACTTCCCCGACCCCGAGGCTCCGAGCAGGGCCACCCGCTGTCCGGGCTGCACCCGGAAGGCCACCCCGTGCAGCAGCGGCCGTCCGGCCACGGAGACACCGAGATCCCCCACCTCCAAGCGGGCTGTACCGCGCACGGTCTCTCCTCGTGTAGAACTCGACAACACCGTCAATACTAATGACTATCATTCTCAATCAGCAAAACGGGTGCGCTCTTCGCCCCGTCCGGCGGCGCCACCAGGGTCGAGATGCACCCTCGGCATCAGGGGTCGTCGGCCACGGGGAACGACGGAGCGAGACGGAGCACTGCACTTCTCCTTGAGAATGTTTCTCATTATCATCTATGGTGCTGGCATGCACACGTCTTCCCGCACCTTGACCCTGTCCGGACTCGTCGTCGCCGCCCTGGCCATGTCCGCCTGCTCCACCGGAGCGGCCGACACCGAGTCCGTGGCCCAGAACTCCCCGGCCGCCCCGGCGTCCACCGCGGCCTCGGGCTCGCCCTCCGCGTCCGGAACCACCGCGGAACGCCAGGAGGTCGGCTCCCTGACCCCCCGGGTGGTGCTGAGCTACGACGGCGGCCTGATGACGGTGGACGCCGAATCCGGCGAGGTGATCCAGAACACCGAGCACGAGGGGTTCCTGCGGCTGAACAACGCCGGGGACGGCCGGCACGTGCTGGTCAGCGACAGCGACGTCTTCCGCCTCTTCGACACCGGCCTGATCGACCAGACCCACGGCGACCACTCCCACTACTACGAGCAGGCCCCCGCCCTGGCCGACACCGCCCTGGACGCCCCGGAGGCCGCCCACGTGGTGGTGCACGAGGGCAGGACCGCACTGTTCGCCGACGGCACCGGAGCCATCCAGATCATGGACTCCGCAGCGTTCTCCGACGGCGTCGTGGAGGACGACGAGGTCGAGGAGCACGCCACCGAGGCCCCCCACCACGGGGTGGCCGTGCCGTTGACGGACGGGAACCTGCTGCTGACCCAGGGCACCGAGGACAGCCGCGACACCGTGCAGGTCGTCACCCCGGAGGGCGAGGTCGTGGCCGAGACCACCGACTGCCCCGGGGTCCACGGGGAGGCCGCGGCCGCCCCGACCGGGCAGGGCGACGTCGTGACCCTGGGCTGCGAGAACGGCCCGGTGATCTACCGCGACGGCGCCTTCCACAAGGTCGCCGTGGAGGAGGACTACCAGCGCTCGGGCAACCAGTTCGGCTCCCACGGCTCCCCGATCGTGCTGGCCGACTACAAGACCGACCCCGACGCCGAGCAGGAACGCCCCACCCGGATCGGACTGATCGACACCCGCACCGACTCCATCAGCACCGTGGACCTCGGCTCGGCCTACTGGTTCCGCTCCCTGGCCCGCGGGCCCGAGGGGGAGGCCCTGGTGCTGACCTACGACGGGCAGCTGAACATCCTCGACGCCGACACCGGTGAGATCCTGCACGAGGTCGACGTCGTCGGGGCCTGGCAGGAGCCCGAGGAGTGGCAGGAGCCGGGTCCGGCCGTGAAGGTCGCCGGGGACCGCGCCTACGTCACCGACGCCGCGGCCCAGCAGCTGCACCTGGTCGACATCGCCGCCGGCACCGTGGTGGACAGCTTCGACCTGCCCGAGACCCCCATCGAGATCGCCGTGGTCGACGGCGACCCGGAGGCCCCCGCCGAGGCCGGGCACGAGGGGCACGACCACGCGGACGGCGAGCACGAGGGCCACGACCACTGAGTCGCCCCATCCCCGACAGGGTGCCCGTCAGGCGCTGCGCGGTGACGGGCACCCCTTCGCACCACCACCAGCCGCCACGGCACCGAGAGGACCTCCCATGAAGCGCCGGACATCCCGCCCCCGGAAGCCGACGGACACCGGACCGTCAGCAGAGGCCAGCGGCCCGGTGCTGGCCTGGTGCAGCGGATCCCGCTGCGCCGCCCTGCACCGGCTCAACGACGGCGAGGACCACCAGCAGCAGATCGCCTCGACGATCCGCACCACCCGCGGGGCCGTGCTCATCACCTCCCCCTGCCTGGGACGGTGCGAGCTGGCCAGCATCGCGGCCGTGGCCCGCCGCGACGGCCCCAGCAACCGGATCGGACCCCTGGCGTGGTTCAGCGGCCTGGAGGACCACCATCGGTTCCGAGCCCTGCAGGAGTGGCTGCGCGCCGGTGGCCCGCAGCAGATCCTCCAGCCCGACCGCATCCTGCCGCCGGTTCTCCGGGACGCCACCTGCGGCACCACCCCACCGCCGAGGATCCACCGCGACTGAGCCCGCCCCGGGCCGTCAGCACCCCGACCGCCACGTCGGGCCGGCGGCTACGCCCGGGGGTGCTGCGCCTCTCCCGCGTGCGCGAGGGCGTCCCCGACGATGTGGGAGACGTGGGTGTCGTCCAGTGCGTACACGGCTTCCCGCCCGTGGCGGGTCAGGGCCACCAGCCCGGTCTCGCGCAGGATGCGCAGGTGCTGGGACACCAGGGGCTGGGACAGCCCGGAGAGCTCCACCAGGCGGGAGACGGTTGCCGGCCCCTCCTCCAAGAGGCTCAACAGCTGCAGCCGGGCCGGGGTGGCCAGGGCCCTGAACAGGCGGGCGGCCGCCTCGAGCTCAGCACGCTCGGCGCGCATCACGTCCTCCGATCCGGTGGAAGAAGGTGTTGGAAGAAGAACGAGAAGCCCCTGCGCGGGGCAGAGGCTTCTCGAGACTGGCGTGATCGAGCGACTCAGTGCTCGTCGTAGTGGTCGTCGTGCAGCGCGTGCTTGTGACCGTCGTGGACGTAGTCCACGTGGTCGTCGTGCTGCACGGTCTCGTGCCCGCAGCCCTCGCCGTGGGCGTGGTCCGCCACGGTGTGCTCGGCCTGCTTGTCGTGATCGGCCATGGCCGTCTCCTCAGTGGTCTCGGTGCGCTCTGGAGAGCCTGCTCCATCATTACAGCAGAAATATAAACGTATCGCAATATGTTGATGCGAGTCGTTCTCACCCTGGTCGGAGTGCGCCCACACGGCGTGCCAGCTGCAGTGGGTCAGGTCCGCGCTTCCCCTGCTTCCGCGGGGCTCGGCGTCGCCCTGGAGGACGGCGCCTCCGGCTGGGGACGCAGGGACGGCAGCACGGCGAGGAACCCGATGACGCCGGCGACGGTGAAGGCCAGGGCCGGGACGGCGGGGTCGAACAGGAAACCCAGCAGGACCGAACCGGCCGCCTGGCCGACGGCGAGGGCGATGAACAGTGCGGCGGTGCCCTCGGACGCGCGACCGGGCACCACTCGCGCGGCCCAGATGATGAGGACACCGCACAGTGCGGTGTAGCCGGCCCCGAACAGCGCCACGGAGGGGTACGCGGCGAGGCGTGCGCTCGGCGCCGCACCCAGGAGGACGGTCGCGCCGGCCATGGCCCCCGTGGTCAGGATCCACGCGGTCCGCAGGCTCCAGGCCTGGACGATCCTTCCGGCGGCGGCGCCCAGCACCCCGAAGGCCCCCAGGACCATCCAGGCCGCGATGGAATAGGTTTCCTCGCCCGTGCGGGACGCCGCCATGGCCGTGCGACCGAAGGTCCAGACCGCGGAGCTCGAGGCGCCGGCCAGCGCGGCCGCGCTGAGGGGCGAGGCCAGTGGCACCAGGTCACGGGCCCGCACCGGCACGGGCCGCTCCGCAGCCTGGGCCCGGTGCGCGGACCGGTCGGCCCGGAGGACGGCCACGGTGGCCAGGAGCACCAGGACCGCGATCGCCGCCCAGCCCAGGCGCCACTGGGCGATCGTGAGGAGCATGAGGAGGCCCGCGACCACGATGCCCGCTCCGGTCCCGGCGTTGACGACGGTCTGGGCGTTCTCCTGGCGTGCGGGGTGGACGTTGCGCTCGATGAGCGTGACCAGACCCGGGGTGGCGAACCCGGCACCGGCGCCGGCCAGCACCACGCTTGCCGCGAGGACCACCGCGGTGGGCGAGACCGCCACCCCGGCCGAGCCCAGGGCCGCCGTCGCCCCCGCCCACAGGACGACCTGCCGCGGGCGGGCGGCCATCCGGGAGGCGAGCACCGCGGCGAGGCAGAACGAGAGGAAGCTGCCGGCCTGGATGAGCCCGGAGACAGCCGAGCCCAGCTGGAAGGTCTCCGTGAACCGGGGCAGGAAGAGCCCGTAGCCGAAGCGCGCCAACCCGTAGGTCGCCGCGATCAACGCCATGCCGCTGACCACCAGAGCTCGCATCGGCCCTCCTCCATCGCCTCGCTGACCAGAACGCTCGTTACGTTACACCAAAACGTTCGTTCTGGAACAGAGGTCGATACAGTGGTGGGGTGACCACCGTTCCGCGACTCAGTGCCCGCGCCCGGCTGCTGCAGGCGGCCGACCGCGTGCTGTTCGACCGCGGCATCCGGGCCACGCCGGTCGACGTGCTGCTGCGCGAGGCGGAGGTCTCGGCGGCCACCCTGTACACGCACTTCGGCAGCAAGGACGCCCTGGTGGCCGAGTCGCTGCGGGTCCGGCTGGCGGACTGGCGGGCGGTCTGGGACCAGCACGTGGTCGAGGCCGCCGATGACACGGCGCGGCTGCTGGCGGTGTTCGACGCCCTGGCCTCCTACCGCCGCGGCCAGGAGCACCCGGCGCGCTGGTGCGCCTTCCTGGCCGCCGCCACCGAGCTCCCCGACGCCGCGGACGAGATCAGCGACGTGCTGGCCGCCGACACCGCGCTGCTCGAGGAACGCCTCCTGCACCTCTCCCGCCCCCTCGCCGGGGCGCGCGCCCAGGACCTGGCCGACGAGGTCCTCCTGGCCTACGGCGGCACCCTGGCCGCGTTCCTCCGCGGCACCCCGCGCTCACCCATCGACGTCGGCCGGCGCCTGGCCCACGCCGCGGCTCGGACGTACCGCCGCGACTGACCCGGGGACCGCGCCGTCAGCGCTGCAACCGGACGCTGAACCGGGGCAGCAGGATCTGGACCAGCGGTCCGATGGCCAGCGCGTAGAGCACCGTGCCGAGGCCCACCGTGCCGCCGAGCACCCACCCGGCGAGCACCACGGTCACCTCGATCGAAGTGCGCACCACGCGCACCGTTCCCCCGGTCCGCCGCACCAGACCGGTCATCAGCCCGTCGCGGGGGCCGGCCCCCAGGTGCACCCCGATGTAGGCGGCGGTCGCCACGCCGTTGAGGAGCACGCCCGCGAGCACGAGCAGCACGCGCAGCGGCATCGACTCGACCGGCGGCAGCAGCGCCAGGGTCGCGTCGAGCACCAGCCCGACCACCACCGCGTTGCTGAGGGTGCCGAGACCGGGCCGCTCGCGCAGCGGGATCCACAGGAGCAGCAGCAGCACGCTGACCACGATGACCACCGTGCCGATGCTCACCCCGAACTGCCGGGACAGCCCCTGGTGCAGCACGTCCCACGGGGTGACGCCGAGCTCCGCGCGCACGAGCATCCCCAGCGTGATGCCGTAGAGCACCAGTCCGGCGTAGAGCTGCACGAGCCGTCGGGGGAGTCTGCGCGAGTCCGGCCGGTCGATCGAGCGGGCCAGGGCGCGCGGACTCCAGTTCATGCGGTTCATCTTCGCACTGCCGAGACGATCCCGGCGCCGAGGCCCTGGGTGCCGGCGGAGGTGGAACAATGCCCTCATTCCTGTTCCACGGCCGGAAGGGTCCCCGTGACCGGCATCGAGATCGCCGTCGTCGCGCTCGTGGTGAGCGTGGCCTCCTGCCTCCAGGGCGCGATCGGCTTCGGCCTGGGCCTGCTCGCCGCCCCCGTGATCGCCCTGTTCGACCCCACCCTGCTGCCCGGCTCCATCGTCCTGGTGGCCGCCGGGCTCACCGTGCTCGGCGTGCTGCGGGACCGCGCCGCCGTGGACGTGAAGGACGCGGGCTGGGCCGTGCTGGGGCAGGTCCCCGGCACGGTGGCGGGAGCCCTGCTGGTGGCCGCCCTGCCCGCCCGGACGCTGGCCCTCGTGCTGGCCGGCACGGTGCTGCTCGCCGTGCTGCTCAGCGTGTGCGGGTGGCAGCCGCGGCCGCGGCCCACGACCGTCGCCGTCGCCGGGGCGGCCTCCGGCCTCCTGGGAACGGCCACGTCCATCGGCGGGCCGCCCATGGCGCTCGTGTGGCACGGGTCCTCCCGCGCCCGGATGCGCGGCACCATGAGCGCGTTCTTCCTGTTCGGCACGCTGCTGTCCCTCACGGCGCTGACCGCGGTGGGATCGATCGACCGCCGGACCCTGCTCTTCGCCGCGGTGCTCCTGCCGGCCATGGCCCTCGGCTTCGCGGCGTCCAATGCGGTCAACACCCGGATCAACCGGCGCGTGGTCCGGCGGGTGGGTCTCGGCGCCTCCACGCTGGGGGCCGTGCTCGTCCTGCTGCAGGCGCTCTGAGCGGGAGCCGGCGCCACCGAGTGATCGCACTCCGCCGCCACAGGACCGCCTCGCACGCGACGCGTCCGCCGGGCTCAGTCCTCGGCGGGAAGCATCGGCCGGTGCTCGTAGAAGGTCTGCAGCACCACGGTGGTGCGGGTGCTGACGGAGGCCACCTGACGCACCTCGTTGACGAGCGCCTCGAGCGCCTTCGGCGAGGCCACCCGGACGAACAGCATGTAGGAGGATTCCCCGGCCACCGAGTGGCAGGCCTCGATCGCCGTGATCGACTGCAGGAGCTCGGGGGCGTTGTCGGGCTGGCGGGGATCGAGGGGCGTGATCTCGATGAAAGCCGCGAGCGGCTTGCCGATGGCCTCGGGGTCGAGGATCGCCTGGTACCCGGTGATCACCCCGCTGCTCTCCAGCTTGCGCAGGCGCGCCTGCACGGCCGAGACCGAGAGGCCGACCCGCTCGGACAGCTGGGCGAGGGTGGCGCGCGGGTCGTGGGACACCTCGGTGGCCAGTCGCACATCCATGGGGTCGTCCATGCGCCGAACGCTACCAGTTGATCGCGCCGAGAGGGTTGACAGCCCCGCGAGCACATGTGAATGTTCCTGTATGTGATCGCCATCACCGGAAAATTTCCGCTGATCTACGACAGGAGGGTTTCAATGTCCACGTCTCTGCAGGCGGTGCAGGCCATCATCGGCGAACCTGAGGTCGTGGAGGATGCCCGCACCGTGGAGTCGAGCCCGGCCTGGCTCCGGCTCCGGTCGGCGGCCACCGCCCTGCAGGTCCTGCAGGTCAAGGACGGGTCGATCCCCGAGCTCGCTGACCACCCGACGGCGCGCGAGCACGTCGAGGTGATCGTGGACTCGATCGCCGAGCTCGCCCCGCTGTTCCCGCACGACGCGGCGTACCTGGCGGCCCTGCCCCGCGACTTCGCCCGCTGGGCGGACGGCGGCTTCGGGGAGCCGGACTTCCTGGACTCCCTCGTCGAGTTCCAGCCGCAGCAGCACCGCGTGGACGGCATCCGGCACCTCGTCGTGTTCCCCATGCACACCCAGAACGGGTCGGCGAACCGGCACGTCGAGGCCCTGATCGTCGAGGCGATCTGGCCGGAGTTCATCGCCGAGCTCGAGGCCGGGCACTACGGCAACACGCTGTTCGTGTCCCTGCGGCTGATCGACTTCACCCCGGGCTACGACTCCAACTCCGCGGTCCTGTTCCCCGAGACGGTCGCCGTGCGGGAGGTCCCGACGTTCACCTGGGGCGCCATCTTCCAGGACCGTGAGGCGGCACGCTACCGCCGCGTGGTCACCGCGGCCGCCGGCATCACCAAGCTGGACCTGCCCGAGGACGCCGCGGCCCTGCTCGCCGATCAGGATCTCGCCGAGAAGACCTTCGTGATGTGGGACATCATCCACGACCGCACGCACATGCGCGGCGACCTGCCGTTCGACCCGTTCATGATCAAGCAGCGGATGCCGTTCTTCCTGTACTCCCTGGAGGAGCTGCGCTGCGATCTGACGGCGTTCCGGGAGTCGGTGACGATCGAGCGTGCGCTCACGGCGCGCAGGGCCGCCGGTGAAGAACTCACCGAGATCGAGGAGCAGACCTGTCGGCACGGGAAGCTCGTGCAGTACGCGGTGATCTTCGACCGGATCTTCCGTTTCGCGATCACCGGGTCGCGGGTGCGCAACTACGACGGGCTGGGCGGGCAGCTGCTGTTCGCCTGGCTCCACCGGAAGCACGTCCTGCAGTGGCGTGACGTCGAGCTCAGCTTCGACTGGGACCGGGTCGCCGACGCGGTCGTCGAGCTCGGCGAGGCGATCGACCAGCTGTACTGGGAGTCGATCGACCGGCCGAAGACGGTCCACTGGATGAAGGCGTACGAGCTCATCGCCTCCGTGGTCCCCCCGAACCCCGCCTCGGTGTGGGCGGAGGGGCTCCCCCGTGAGGTGCTGGCCGGGCCGCCGCGAGGCTACACGGACCTGGTGCTGGACGACGAGTTCCCGCTGTCGATGTTCTTCGAGGCGCTCGACAAGAAGATGAAGAGCGTCATCGCGTCGACGACCGGCATCCGCGCCACGGACGCCTGAGCGATGACGGACCTGACCGGACGCACCGTCCTGATCGCGGGCGCCACCAGTGCGTCCGGTCTGGCGGCGGCGCGTGCCCTGACCACTGCCGGGGCCCGCGTCGTCGCCACGGGACGCCACGCGGAGAAGCTCGCTCCCCTCGCAGCGCTGGGGGCGCACCCGGAGACGGTGGACCTCGCCGACGAGCACGCCGTGCTCGACCTCGTCCGCCGGGTGCACGACCGCGGATGGTCGATCGACGGGCTCCTCCACCTCGTCGGCGGATGGCGCGGCGGCGGTGGGCTCGCCGGGCAGACGGAGGAGGACTACCGCGTGCTGGAGACCTCCTTCACCGCGCTGCGCCACCTGAGCCGCGCCGTCGACGACGACCTCCGGTCCTCGCCGGCGGGCCGGCTGGCCATCGTGTCCTCGACCGCGGTGAACCGCCCGCTGGCGGGCGGCGCCAACTACGCCGCGGTGAAGGCCGCGAGCGAGGCGTGGACGCGGGCGGTGGCGCAGGGATATGCGAAGGCCGCCCGCGAGGCCGGCGAGCCGCTGCGCGCTGCGGCCGTGATCTTCCGGGTGAAGGCCCTGGCCGGCCTCGAGGACCGGCTCGCGACCGCCTACGCCGGGCTCTGGGACGCCGAGGCCCCGGAACTGAACGACTCGACGATCGAACTCCAGGAGAAAGGATGAGGCACCACATGAAGAGGTCCCACGACGCCGAGCTGAGGGGATTCGCCTCGGACAACTACTCCGGGGTCCACCCGGAGGTGCTGGACGCCCTGGTCGAGGCCAACGGCGGTCACCAGATCGCCTACGGCGAGGACGAGTACACGGCCCGGCTGCAGGACGTGATCGTGCAGCACTTCGGCGAGGGCGCCTCGGTGTGGCCGATGTTCAACGGCACGGGCGCCAACGTCGTCGGCCTCCAGTCGATGCTCCCGCGCTGGGGTGCGGTGATCTGCGCGGACAGCGCGCACATCCACGTCGACGAGGGCGGCGCGCCCGAGAAGTCCGCCGGCATCAAGCTCCTTCCCGTCCCCACGGCCGACGGGAAGCTCACGCCCGAGCTGATGGCGGCGGAGGCCTGGGGCTGGGGGGACGAGCACCGCGCCCAGCCGCTCGTCGTCTACCTCACCCAGTCCACCGAGCTCGGCACCCTGTACACCCCGGACGAGATCCGGGCCATCACGGACTACGCGCACGCCCACGGCATGTCCGTCTACCTGGACGGGGCCCGGCTCTCGAACGCGGCGGCCGCCCTGGGGCTGCCCCTGCGCGCCTTCACCACCGACGTCGGCGTCGACGTGCTCGCCTTCGGCGGCACCAAGAACGGGGCCCTCGGCGCCGAGGCCCTGGTGGTCCTGAACGAGGCCGCGTCCCAGGGCCTGGTGTACCTGCGGAAGAACCAGATGCAGCTGGCCTCGAAGATGCGGTTCGTCTCGGCCCAGCTGCTCGCGCTCCTGGACGGGGATCTGTACCTGCGCACCGCGGGCCACGCGAACGCGATGGCCCGGCGCCTCCGCGATGGCATCGAGGCGGGCATCGCCGACGGGTCGATGCCGGGCGTCGCCTTCACGCAGGAGACCCACGTGAACGCCGTCTTCGCCACGCTGCCCGCCGGCCTCGCGGACCGCCTGCGTCAGCGGTTCCGGTTCTACGACTGGGACGCCGCCCAGGGCGAGGTCCGCTGGGTGTGCAGCTTCGACACCACCGAGGAGGACGTCGACGCCTTCGTGGCGGCCCTCCGCGCGGAGCTCGTGCCGGTCGGCTGACCCCGGCGGGCGCCCGCCCGCTCCTCGACACCGTGCCCGCGGGGGCAGGCTCCTGCCCCCGCCGGCCGAGCACACCCTCGTCCACCCGGCGAGCCTGCGCGCCCGCTGCCCGCACTCGCCCCTGCTCCGTGCCAGGAGCCTCCCACCCGTGCCCGCGCCCACCCCTGCGCGCGCCCGCCTTTGCCCGCGCCCATCCCTGCCCGAAGGAGATCCACCGTGACTGCCACCTCCGCCCTGCGCGCCCGCGCCGGCGCCGACCGGCCCGCCTACCGCAGCATCGACCCCGCCACCGGCCGGGTCCTGGCCGAGTTCCCGACCGCCGCCGGCGCCGAGGTCGAGGAGGCGCTGGCCGCCGCCGACACCGCGTTCCGCACCTGGCGGGCCCGTCCGATCGAGGAACGGGCCGCCGTGGCCGCCCGGGTCGGCGAGCTGTTCGCCGAGCGCGCCGAGGAGCTGGCCGTCATCGCCACCCAGGAGATGGGCAAGCCGATCACCGAGGCCCGGGAAGAGGCGCAGTTCTGCGCCGAGATCTTCGCCTACTTCGCCGCCCAGGGCCCGACCCTGGCCGCCGACCAGCCGATCACCGCCTCCGGCGGCGGCCGGGCGGTGATCCAGAAGCGGCCCGTGGGGGTGCTGCTGGGGATCATGCCGTGGAACTACCCCTACTACCAGGTGGCCCGCTTCGCCGCCCCCAACCTGGTGCTGGGCAACACGATCGTGCTCAAGCACGCCGAGTCCTGCCCGCGGGCGGCGAGGGCCCTCCAGCAGCTGATGGACGAGGCCGGGGTGCCCGCCGGGGTGTACACCAACCTCTTCGCCTCCCACGCCCAGATCGCCGCGATCATCGCCGACCCCCGGGTCCAGGGGGTGTCGCTGACCGGGTCCGAACGGGCCGGGGCGGCCGTGGCGGAGATCGCCGGGCGGAACCTGAAGAAGGTCGTGCTGGAGCTGGGCGGCTCGGACCCCTACGTGGTGCTCGACACCGACGACGTCAAGGAGTCCGCCCGGGCGGCCTTCGCCACCCGGATGGGCAACACCGGCCAGGCCTGCAACTCCAACAAGCGGATGATCGTCACCGCGGACATCTACGACGAGTTCGTCGCCGAGCTGACCCGCCTGGCGGAGGCGCTGACCCCGGGCGATCCGGCCGAGGCCGTCCCCGGGACCTTCGCGCCGCTGTCCTCCCGGGCCGCGGCCGAGGGACTGGCCGTGCAGATCCGCGAGGCCGTGGAGGCCGGGGCGACTCTGCACGCCGGCGGGCGGCTGCTCGAGGGTCCGGGGGCGTATCTGGCCCCGGCCGTGCTCACCGGGATCACCCCGGGCATGGCCGCCCACCACCAGGAGCTCTTCGGGCCCGTGGCGGTGGTCTATCGGGCGGCCGACGACGACGAGGCCCTCGCCCTGGCCAACGACACCCCCTACGGGCTCGGCGGGGCGGTGTTCAGCACCGACCCCGACCGGGCCCGGCGGCTCGCCGAGTCCCTGGAGGCCGGGATGGCCGCCGTCAACGCCGCCGAGGCCGAGGGCGCGGGCATGCCCTTCGGCGGGGTCAAGCGCTCCGGCTACGGCCGCGAGCTGGGCCCGCTGGGCATGGACGAGTTCGTCAACAAGCGCCTGCTCTACATCAACGACTGACCCGGGCCGGGGCGGCCGGACACCGCCCCGGCCTCCCCCCGGCGTGCAGACCCGCCACCTCCGAGGAAAGGTTCCCGTGGACACCATCGCACCGCCCCAGACGACCACCCCGCCCGGACGGGGAGCACCGGCTCCCGCAGAGGTGCACGCACGGCTGCGCCGCAGTCTCAAGCCCCGCCACCTGACCATGATCGCGATGGGCGGGGCCATCGGCACCGGCCTGTTCGTGGCTTCGGGCAACACCATCGCCACCGCCGGCCCCGGCGGGGCCCTGCTGGCCTACGTGGTCATCGGCTTCATGGTCTTCCTGCTCATGCAGTCCCTGGGCGAGATGGCCACCTACCTGCCCGTCTCGGGCGCCTTCGAGGAGTACTCCACCCGCTTCGTCAGCCCCTCCTTCGGCTTCGCCATCGGCTGGAACTACTGGTACAACTGGGCGATCACCGTCGCCGCCGAGCTCGTCGCCGCCGCGCTGATCATGCGCTACTGGTTCCCGGACGTGCCCTCGTGGATCTGGTCGGCGCTGTTCCTCGCGATCCTCTTCGGCCTCAACGCCCTGTCCACCCGCGCCTACGGCGAGAGCGAGTTCTGGTTCTCCCTCATCAAGGTGGTCACCATCGTGATCTTCCTCGTCCTGGGCGTGCTCATGATCGTGGGCATCATCGGCGGCACCTCCCCCGGCTTCGAGAACTGGACCACCGGGGACGCCCCCTTCGTCGGGGGCGGGGCCGGGATCCTGGCGATCTTCATGGTGGCCGGCTTCTCCTTCCAGGGCACCGAGCTCGTCGGTGTGGCCGCCGGTGAGGCGGAGAACCCGGAGAAGAACGTGCCCAAGGCCATCCGCACCGTGTTCGTGCGCATCCTGCTGTTCTACGTCGGGGCCATCGCCATCGTGGGCTTCCTCATCCCCTACACCAGCCCCTTCCTGCTGGGCAGCGGGGTCGAGGACATCTCCATCTCCCCGTTCACCCTCGTGTTCGAGAACGCCGGGGTGCTGGCGGCGGCCTCGGTGATGAACGCGGTGATCCTCACCGCGATCCTCTCGGCCGGCAACTCCGGGCTCTACGCCTCCACCCGCATGCTCTGGGCGCTGGCCGACAGCGGCAAGGCCCCGAAGTTCCTGGCGAAGGTCAACCGCCGCGGCGTGCCGATGAACGCCCTGCTCGCCACGACCGCCGTGGGAGCCGCCTGCTTCCTCACCACCCTGATCGGCGACGGCGCGGCCTACGTGTGGCTGGTCAGCGCCTCCGGGCTGGCCGGGTTCATCGTGTGGATGGGCATCGCGTGGAGCCACTACCGCTTCCGCAAGGCCTACAGCGCCCAGGGCCACGACCTCGCCGACCTCCCGTACCGCGCGAAGTTCTTCCCGCTGGGCCCGATGATCGCCCTGGCTCTGTGCGCGGTGGTGATCCTCGGGCAGAACTACCAGGCCTTCATGGGGGACATCGACCTGCTCGCCGCCCTCTCGGCCTACATCGGCCTGCCGCTGTTCCTGGCCCTGTGGCTGGGCCACCGCCTGGTGACCGGCTCGAAGCTGGTCCGCTACGAGGACGCCGACCTTACCCGCGCCACCGACTGACCGCACCGCCCCCGGATCCCCGTCACCCGCCGCCCGGGGCAGGTGACGGGGACGGCTGCCGGGTCAGACGGATCCGCCCGCGGCGGCCGGGGCCCCCGAGTCATGGCCGTGCCCGCCGTCGCCGACGTGCTCCCGGGCCACGAAGTTCTCCAGGTCGAAGAGGTTCTCGGCCCGGGCCGCGACGTTCACCAGGGTGGTCATCGAAGCGACCTCCTCGACCTGCTCCTTCAGGAACCAGAGCATGAACTGCTCCCCCAGCGCGTCCCCCTCGGCCCGGGCGGCGGCGAACAGCGCCTTGATCTGCTCGGTGACCTCCTGCTCCTGGGACAGCGCCAGGGCCAGGGGCTCGCGGACGTCGGCGAAGTCGTTGCGCACCTCACCCACCCCGGGAATGGTCAGGGGCAGGTCGCGGTCCAGGATGTACTGCACGATCATCATGGCGTGGTTGCGCTCCTCCAGCGACTGCCGGTAGAAGTGCCGGGCCAGCTGCGGAAGGTCCTGGCTGTCGAACCAGACCGCCACGGCGATGTACTGGTGGGAGGCGGCGAACTCGTGGCCCACCTGGCGGGTGAGCAGCTCGTCGAAGGTCTCGGGGGCCATCAGGATCTCCTGACATCGGCGGGTCCCCGGGCGGACGACGTGCCGGCCGCGCCACCGGTGCGAGCCTGGGAGGGCCAGCGGGAACGGTCACCGGGGTTGGGAGTTCGAGCCTAGCGCGGTGGCACCGCCGGGTGAAGACCGGTCACCGGCGACGTCCCACGACACCGCGGCCCGCATCGCCCATCGCCCCCGGTCCACGATCCACGGCCCCGGCCCACGGCCCGAGTGCCATGCCCCTCGCTCGCCCCGTCCGTCAGACCGCACGGATCGCAGTGAGCTCGTAGACCTGGGCCGAGCTCGTGGCCGGTCCGTGGCAGGTCAGCTGATGCGGCGGGGCGGCGTGGGAGCGCAGTTCGACGTCGACGTCGCCCGGCCGGGGTGGGCGGCCGGTGAGACGGACCCGCCAGCGGTCGCCGTCGCGGACCGACTCGGTGACCGTCCAGTCGTGGCGGCCGGCCGGGCCGAAGCGTTCGAGCGCGGCCGCGACAGCGGCCTGCTGCGGTGGGAAGAGATCGGTGTACCCGCGCAGGTGCTCCGCGTGCACCCGGCCGGCGAGATGCTCCTCGATCGTGGTGACGGCGGACTCCGCGTCGAGTCCTCCGTAGTAGACGCCGTCCGGGGCCACGACGACGTTGGCGGCGAACCGGTCGCCACCCACGTGCGAGCACTCCCAGACCAGATCCGGCCAGCGCTCGCTCAGGGCACGTCCCACGGGCCGTCCGCGCACCGCACAGCAGGGATCGTGCTGACCGTGGGCGCAGACCAGGAGGACCGGTGGGTGGCCGGCTTCGCCGGGGGCGTCGAGGACCGTGGCGATTCCCGCGAGGTCCTCGTCGCGGTGCCACGTTCCCCATCGCTGCTGACAGGCGCCGGAGCTGTCCTGGCGCAGCACGGCCCACCGTCTGGGGCCCTCACGGTCGCGGCGGCCGTGTCGGCGGACCAGCAGCACTCGCGCCCGCGCCGCCTGTGCGGCGGAGAACACGAGGGCCTTGGCCTCGGGCTCCAGATCCAGGCCGTCGAAACCGTTGACGGGCCATGCGCCTCGGTGCTCGATGAGGACCCACACGACGCCGCGCGGCGCGGTGCCCGCCATCGGGTCGCCGCGCCCCCGGGCTGCGTCGGCGCACCAGAAGCGGCAGGAGGCATTCGCGGTGGCGGTGTCACTGGTCACAGGGAACAAGGACCCCCGCCCGCAGCAGTCGTTCGGCGAGCTCGAGGCCGAGCTCGCCGGCGGTGTGCACCTCGCCGTCGAGCAGGCACGCGACGGCGGGCAGATCGGTCTCCGGGAAGTCGAGCCACCCCACGCGCGTGCTCAGGCGCGGGCCCTCCAGCCGGGCCTCCAGCGCACCGCGCAGCCGCACTTGCGACCCGGGGTCCAGGTCCTGGACGGCGGCGAGCTGGGCCAGCGGCCCCAGCGGGGACGGGCGCCCCTGCCCTCGGCGGGTGCGGTGGAAGCGCGGGGTGGGATCGGCCGCGGCGAGCGCGGCGGCCAGGCGCTCGCGGACGGTGTCGAGCTCCTCGTCCGGTCCGTCGACGCCCAGGGGCAGGGACCGGCGCATCTCGGGGTCCTCGGTCAGCAGTGCCAGCGCCTCCTGGGCGAGCTGCTCGGCCAGACCGTGGCGGGTCCAGGTGTGGATCCCGAGCGTGAGGTGGATGGAGACCGCCCCCTGCGCCTGGGCCGCGTGCAGCCAGCCGCGCGGCAGGTAGAGGGCGTCGCCGGGTTCGAGCACCACGTCGAGATGGGCCTCGCCCTTCGCGGCCTCGGCCACGGCGGAGCGGCGGTCGGTCCAGGGCTGGTCCCGCAGCGGGTCCGGGTGCACCGGCTCGTGCAGCACCCAGCGCTTGGTCCCCTCGATCTGCAGGACGAAGACGTCGTGGACGTCGTAGTGGTCGTCGAACCCGCGGTTCTGCGGCGGGGTGACGTAGGCGTTGGCCTGCACCGGGTGCCCGAGCTCGCCGCTCAGGGCGGCGCTGAGGTCCGCGACCGGCTCCCAGGTGCGGTGCAGTGCCTGCAGCACCAGCGTGGCACCGTCGGCGAACCGGCGCCACAGGGCGGTGTCGTCGAGCTGGTCGGCGATCGTGGCGCCGACCCCGGCGGGGGATGTGAAGGACGAGTCGGGGAACGTCGACCCGTCCTTGGCGACGCGCAGGAAGGGCGTGCGCAGCCCGCGGCGCGAGATCAGTTCGTCGACGGCGTCGGCGGAGAACAGGTCGGAGAAGCCGCCCGCCCGGCGCGTGAGCAGCGGCGCCCGGCCCCAGACGTCGCGGGCGAACCGCTCCCGGCCGATGTCGATCAGACGGGTCTCCAGGACCCCGGCGCCACCG
>NZ_JBHVDI010000050.1:0-21167 GCF_042802875.1 Kocuria sp. NPDC057446
GCCGCCGGCGCCCCGGACGGCCGAGCCCCCGGCGCAGCACTAGTGGGGACACGGATCGGGTCGCCCCCACCGTTCACTTGCGCACATGATGGGGTGCGGGACGAGGTCCCACGGCGCCCGTCCGGGGGGACGGACGCTCCGACAGGGGGGATCCGATGACGTCCGCGGTGCTCGAGGCCGAGAGCCTGGTGAAGATCTACGGCCGGGGGGACACCCGCTTCGCGGCACTGCGGGGAGTGGACCTGCGGATCCGGCACGGGGAGTCCGTGGCCGTCGTCGGCAAGTCCGGCTCCGGCAAGTCGACGCTGATGCACCTTCTCGCGCTGCTCGACGCGCCGACCAGCGGCACGGTGTCCCTGGCCGGGACGCCTGCGGCGTCGATGACGGCCCGGGAGCTCAACGAGACGCGCAACGCCGCGTTCGGCTTCGTGTTCCAGCAGTTCTACCTGACCCCGGACCAGACGGTCCTGGACAACGTGGTCCTGCCGCTGCGGATCGCCGGCGTCCGTCCGGGGCCGCGCCGGCGCCGTGCCCTGGACGTGCTGGAGCGCCTGGAGGTCGCGGAGAAGGCCTCCAGCCGTGCCGCCGACCTGTCGGGCGGGCAGAAGCAGCGGGTCGCGATCGCCCGCGCCCTCGTCAACGACCCCTCGGTGATCTTCGCCGACGAGCCCACCGGCAACCTCGACTCGGCCACCGGGGCGGTGGTCCAGGACCTCCTGCTCGAGCTGCACCGGGAGCGGGGCATCACCCTCGTCGTCGTGACCCACGACGAGGACCTGGCCCGGCGCTGCGGCCGCCAGGTGCACCTGCGCGACGGCATGGTGGTGGACGCCCCCGCGCCCGCCGCCGGGCGGGGCACCGGCGGGGCGGACGACGACGTCGTCGTCGGAGCGGCCGGGGGCGCCCGGTGAGGTGGTCCGACCTGCTCGGCTCCGCGATCGCCAACACCCGGCGCGCCAGGATCCGCACCGCCCTGACCGTGCTCGCCGTCTTCATCGGTGCGTTCGCCCTGACCCTCACCTCCGGCATGGGCACCGGGGTCAACCGGTACATCGACGACACCGTGGCGGCGTTCGGCGACTCCGACGCCCTCTACGTGCAGAAGTCCCAGCCGCTGATCGAGCTGTCCTCCACCTCGGGACCGCGGGAGTACGACCCCGGCACCACGCGCATCCGGACGGGGTTCGGGGTGTCCTTCGAGGGGCTGAGCCCCGAGGACATCGCGGTCGTCGAGGGCATCGACGGGGTGCGCTCCGTGAAGCCGATGTACTCCGTGGCCCCCACCTACCTGGAGGCCTCCGACGGCAGCCGGTTCCAGCTCTCCCCGGGGATCCCCGTCGACGCCGTGGGCCTGCAGATGGTGGCCGGCGGGGCCCCGGAGGCCGGGCGGGACGAGATCGCTGTCCCGGACAGCTGGGTCGCGGACCTGGGCTTCGCCTCCGCGCAGGAGGCCGTCGGGGGCCGCGTCGACGTGGTGATGACCAACATGGCGGAGCAGGAGCGGGCGTTCCCGGCCACGATCTCCGGGGTGACCCAGGCCAGCCTGGTCGGGACCTCCCTGAACCCGATCCCCTCGGACTCCTTCAACGAGCGGCTCTACGACTACCAGGTCAGCGGCGCCCCGGAGGAGGTCCCGGAGAGCTTCGCGATGGCCACGGTCACGGTCGAGGACATGGCCCTGGCCCCCGCGATCCAGGAGCGGCTGGAGGCCGACGACATGATCGGGCTGACCGTGGAGGACCAGCTCGGCATGTTCCGCGCCGTCATCAACGCCATCGTGTGGATCCTCAACGCCTGCGCGGTCATCGCGCTCGTGGCCGCCGGTCTCGGCATCATCAACACGCTGCTGATGTCGGTGCAGGAGCGGACCCGGGAGATCGGCCTCATGAAGGCCATGGGCATGAGCGGGGGCCGGGTCTTCGGCCTGTTCTCCCTCGAGGCCGTCTTCATCGGGTTCCTCGGGGCGGTCGTGGGGGCCGTCACCGGCGTGGTCGGCGGCTCGGCGCTGAGCGCCGCGCTGTCCGGCGGGTTCCTGTCCGGGCTGCCGGGACTGTCGCTGTTCGCGTTCGAGTCGTGGCGGGTGGCGCTGATCGTGCTCTCCGTGATGGGGATCGCGTTGCTGGCCGGGACGGTGCCCGCCGTGCGGGCCGCCCGGAAGGACCCCATCGCCTCGCTGCGCCACGAGTGAGGGGGGCCCGGCCGGGTGTCTCAGCCCTCGCACTCGATGCAGTAGCGGGCGCCGTCCTGCTCGCGGGCGAGCTGGCTCCGGTGCCGGACCAGGAAGCACGACATGCAGGTGAACTCGTCCTCCTGCTCGGGGACCACCTGGATGAGCAGCTCCTCCTGGGAGAGGTCGGCCCCGGGCAGGTCGATGCCTTCGGCGGTGTCCGAGTCGTCGACGTCGATCGCCGGGCTCTGCGCGGTGGCGCTGCGCTGCGCCTGGATCACCTCGAGGGACTCGTTGGCGGGCTCGTCCTCGGGCTTGACGCGGGGCTCGTCGTAATCGGTGGCCACGGATGTGCCTCCTTCTGTGCGTGGTGCGGTCGGGCGTGTCCACGCCACAACCGGCCGGGACGGGGTGCTATTCCCGGGCCCGCGGGGAGACCCGGACGAGGGCGCGGGGGCCCCGGTCCGGCCGCCGGGTCACAGGCCCTCGACCGCGTCCTGGAGATCCAGGCACCGGCGCTCCGCCGGGATCTGCTCCACGGCGGAGCCCAGCTCCACGAGCAGGGTCGAGGACGCCACGGCGGCGCTGTCGAAGACCACCTCCACCGCCGGGTCCCGGCCGTAGGTGGTGGCGGTCCAGGTGCTCCCGTCCTCGTCCTCGCGGATCAGCCAGTCGACGTCGTTGACGGAGGAGCACGGGTCCGTGGTGGGCCCGGGCGGCGTCACGCCGCACCGCACGACGGCCGCCGTGGGCTCGCCGTAGGCCGTGGTGGCCTGGCTCGTGGTCTCCCGCCGGTCGTGCTCGCCGACGACCTCCGGCATGGCCAGCATGGCCGGGGCGCACCCCGGGTCGGCCGCGTTCTCGGCAGGGTCCACGGTCACGGCGGGGGAGCACCCCGCCAGGACCGCCACCAGGGCTGCCGCCCCCAGCAGGGCGCGGACGGATCGGGACGGGGAGGGCGAGGGCATGCCCCCAGCGTAATCCTCGAGGCGCCCCGTTCCCGCGTCCGGCGCCGTCGCTAGGATGAGCGCCATGACCCGACCCCCAGCGGAGCAGCCCCCCGTGCCCGATGCGCCGCCCGGAGCGGAGCCCACCGTCGGGGAGCTCTCCGAGTCGGAGCTGCTCGAGCGCGTGCTCCCGCTGCTCCAGCGCCCCGTCGACCCCGGGGCCGGGCAGGTGCTGCTGGGCCCCGGCGACGACTGCGCCGTGGTCGCGGCCCCGGACGGGCGGTACGTGATCACCACGGACACCCAGGTCCAGGACCAGGACTTCCGGCTCGTCTGGGCCGGCGGCACGGTCACCACCGGCTACGACACCGGGGTGAAGTGCGCGGCGCAGAACCTCGCCGACGTCGCCGCGATGGGCGCGGTCCCGTCGGCCGCGGTCGTCTCGCTCACCCTGCCGCCGGCGACGCCCGTGTCCTGGCCGCAGGACTTCGCCCGCGGCCTCGTGGCCGGCTTCACGGCCATGGGCGCGGAGCGCTGCGCCGTGGTCGGCGGGGACCTGGGCGCCGGCCGGGAGCTGTCCGTCACGGCCACGGTCACGGGCGACCTCGAGGGCCGGGACCCGGTGCGCCGCTCCGGTGCGGCGGAGGGCGGCACGGTGGCGCTCGCCGGGACCACCGGCCGGGCCGCCGCGGGCGTGGCGCTGCTCGAGGACCCGCGCTACCGAGCCGGGGAGGACGGGATCCTGGACGGCCTCGCCGCGGCGCAGCTGCGTCCCTGCGCGCCCGTGCCCGCCGGTCCCGCGGCCGCCCGCGCGGGGGCCACCGCGATGATCGACCTCTCCGACGGCCTGCTCCGCGACGCCGGGAGGGTCGCGGCGGCCAGCGGCGTCGTCGTCGACCTCGACGGCACGGCCGTGGCGGAGCTCGCCGAGCCGCTGCGCCCGGCCTCCCGGCTGCTCGGGGCGGACCCCCGCGACTGGGTGCTGACCGGGGGCGAGGACCACGGGCTGCTCGCCGTGTTCCCGCCGGGCGTCCCGCTGCCCGGTCTGTTCCGTGCGATAGGCTCGTGTGCGCCCGCGCCCCCCGCGCACGACGACACCCTTCCCCGGGTGCTGCTCGACGGACGAGCGCCGCACCTCGCCCTCGGGCACCCGGTCGGCGAAGGATGGGATCACTTTGAACCATAGGATCGGATCGAACGCGGCCGTCATGCGGCGGTGGCTCGACCTGGCCCACCGTGATCTCGTGCGCCACAGCCCGGTCCTCAACGCCCTCAACGTCTTCCCGGTCGCGGACGCCGACACCGGAACCAATCTCGCGACCACCGTGCGCGCCGCCGCCGAGGCCGCCGCCGTGCTCGAGACCGGCGACGTCGGCGAGCTGCTCTCCCTCGCCGGCCAGGCCGCCCTCGAGGAGGCCCGCGGCAACTCGGGCACCCTGTTCTCCGTCTTCCTCACCGCCGTGGGCCGCTCCCTCGAGGGGAGCACCCGGATGACCGCCGAGTCCGTGCGGCTGGCCCTGCACGCCGGCCACGTGCGCGCCTGGAGCGTGCTGACGGACCCCGTGGACGGGACCATGCTCTCCGTCCTGGAGGCGGCCGCCGCCGTCCCCGTGCCGCAGGGCGTGGAGGACGGGTCCAACCAGCAGCTCAAGGAGTTCCTGGCCGGCGTCAGCACCGCCGCCCGCGCCGCGGTCCTCGTCACCCCGGACCAGCTGGCGGTCCTGCGCGAGACCGGCACGGTCGACGCCGGAGCGCTGGGCATGCTCGTGGTCTTCGACGCGCTCGCGCGCACCGTGGGCGGGGACGACGCCGGCGACGAGAACGCCCTCGACGAGCTGATCGACGCCGCCGCGGCGCGGGCCGCCGGCGCCGGGGACGCCCAGCACGCGGTGCACGGCGGCGTGGAGGTGATGTGCACCGTGGAGCTCACACCACTGGACGCCGCGGAGCTGCGCCACGAGCTCAGCGAGGTGGGCACGAGCGTGATCATGAGCGCGGTGACCGAGACCGGGGACGGCTACCGGTGGCGGGTCCACGTGCACGTGCCGCGGCCCGAGGACGCCCTGACGGTGATCGGCGCCCGCGGCACGGCCGTCAACCTCACGGTGACCTCCCTGTCGGAGGCGGACGGATGAGGCGCTCCTGAGATGGCCCGAACCGACGGCGGCGGGGCGTTCCCCGACCCGGTCTCCGAGCTGGACCAGCCGCTGGCCCGGCTGCTGGGCCGGACCACGGCCGACCAGCTGGCCCGGCAGCTCTCCGTGTCCACCATCGGACAGCTGCTGGACCACTTCCCGCGCCGCTACATGCCGCGGGGCGAGCTCACCCCGTTCTCGGAGCTGCGCCTCGACCAGCAGGTGACCATCGTGGCCGAGGTGGTGCACACCTCCACCCGGCAGATGCGCTCCCGGCGCGGGTCCATCACGGACGTGGTGATCACCGACCGTGTCTCCGCCGACCCGCACCGGCTCTTCGCGGACGGGGACCCCGGCCCGAGCCGGACGATGCGGCTGAGCTTCTTCAACGCCTGGACCGCGGCCCGCGACCTGCCCCCGGGCACCCACGCCCTGTTCTCCGGGAAGGTCGGGCTCTACGACAAGGCCGTGACCATGACGAACCCGCACTACGCGATCCTCGACCCGGACGCCCCGGAGGCCGGGGAGTCCGCCGAGGAGCGCGCGGGCCGCCCCATCCCCATCTACCCGGCCACGGCCAAGCTGACCACGGACAAGATCGCCCGCGTCGTGCACTCCCTGCTGCCGGTCGTGGACTTCGGGGCGGTCCCCGACCCGCTGCCGGACGGGATCCGGGAGCGGGAGGGGCTCATGGGGCTCGAGGAGGCGTACTGGCAGGTCCACCGCCCCCGGGACACCCGCGCCCACGGGGAGGCGCGCCGCCGGTTCCGCTACCAGGAGGCGTTCCTGCTCCAGTGCGCCCTGGCCCGCCGCCGCGCCGAGCTGGCCGCGCACCCGACCACCGCCCGCCCGGGCGTCCCCGGTGGGATGCTCGCCCGGTTCGACGCCGGGCTGCCGTTCGAGCTCACCGCCGGGCAGCGCACCGTGGGGGAGGAGCTCGCCGCGGAGCTCGCCGGCTCCCGGCCCATGAACCGGCTGCTGCAGGGCGACGTGGGCTCGGGCAAGACGCTCGTGGCCCTCCGCGCGATGCTGCAGGTCGTGGACTCCGGGGCGCAGGCCGCGCTGCTGGCCCCCACCGAGGTCCTCGCCGCCCAGCACCACGGCTCGGTGCTGCGCTCCCTGGGTCCGCTCGCGCAGGCCGGCCAGCTCGGCGGGGACCCGGACGGCACGCAGGTCGTGCTGCTGACCGGGTCGATGGGCGCCGCGGCGCGCAAGCGGGCGCTGCTGCGGATCGCGTCGGGAGAGGCCGGGATCGTCATCGGCACCCACGCGCTGCTCTCCGAGGTCGTCCAGTTCGCCGACCTCGGGCTGGTCGTGGTGGACGAGCAGCACCGTTTCGGCGTCGAGCAGCGGGACCGGCTCCGGGACAAGGCCGGGCAGCCCCCGCACCTGCTGGTGATGACCGCCACCCCGATCCCGCGCACCGTGGCCATGACCGTCTTCGGGGACCTGGACGTCTCCGTCCTCGACCAGCTCCCGGCGGGCCGGCAGCCGATCGCCACCCACACCGTGGGGCTCGTGGAGCACCCGGGCTGGGAGCGGCGGCTGTGGCGGCGCGCCCGCGAGGAGATCGACGCGGGCCGCCAGGTCTACGTGGTCGCCCCCAAGATCGGCGACGACGACGGCCCCCCGCCGCACGCCACCCTCGCGGAGTCGGCCCTCGCCGCGGCGGCCGACGAGGACGAGTCCGAGGCGTCCATGGCGTCGGTCGCCTGGCTCGCGGAGCTCGTCGCGGCCGAGCCCGTCCTGGCGGGGGTGCGCGCCGAGGTGCTGCACGGCCGGCTCGACACGGACCGCAAGTCCCGGCTCATGGAGGAGTTCGCGGCGGGGGACGTGCAGCTGCTCGTCTGCACCACCGTGGTCGAGGTCGGGGTGGACGTGCCCAACGCCACGCTGATGATCATCGTCGACGCCGACCGGTTCGGCATCTCCCAGCTGCACCAGCTGCGCGGCCGGATCGGGCGGGGCGGTCACGCCGGGACGTGCCTGCTCGTCACCCGGCGCCCGGCCGAGCACCCCTCCCGGGAGCGGATCGACGTGGTGGCGGCCTCCACGGACGGCTTCGAGCTGGCCCGGGCGGACCTCGAGCTGCGCCGCGAGGGCGACATCCTCGGCGCGGCCCAGTCCGGGGGCCGCTCGACCCTGCGCCTGCTGCGGGCCCTCGACGACGCCGAGCTCATCGAGCGCGCCCGCCGGGACGCCGTGACGATCCTGGCCGAGGACCCGCAGCTGCTCGAGCACCCCGAGCTGGCCGAGGCCATCGAGCGCTATCTCGACCCGGACGCCGAGGCGTTCCTGGACCGGGGCTGAACCCCGTGCCACAGGGGACAGGGCCGCAGGGAACAGGGCCGCCGAGCACGGGGGAGGAGCACGCGTGAGCAGGATCATCGCCGGGGCCGCCGGGGGGCTGCGCCTGCAGTCCGTGCCGGGCCGGGACACCCGGCCCACGACCGACCGGGTCAAGGAGTCGCTCTTCGCTCGCCTCGAGGCGTGGGGCATGCTCCACGACGCGCGGGTCCTCGACCTGTTCGCGGGCTCGGGGGCCCTCGGCTGCGAGGCCGCCAGCCGCGGCGCGGCCGCCGTGACCCTCGTGGAGCGGCACGCGGGCGCGGCCCGGGTCTGCCGCGCCAACGCCGGGACGGTCCACCGGGCGCTCGGGCGCGACGACGTCGTCGCGGTCCGGCACGGGGCGGTCGGCGCCTACCTCGCGGATCCCGCCGAGGGGCCCTGGGACCTGGTGCTGGCCGATCCGCCCTATCCCCTGCCGGAGACGGAGCTCACCGCGGTCCTCGCGCCGCTGGCGGGCCGGCTGCGGGAGGGCGGGGTGCTCGTGGTCGAGCGCTCCACCCGGTCCCCGGAGCCCGCCTGGCCGGCGGGACTGCGCCGCTTCGAGCAGAAGCGGCACGGGGAGACCACCCTGTGGTTCGCCGAGACGGACGTCACATCGCCCGCCTCCCCCGGCGCGCCGGACTGACACCTGCGCCGTTGCGCCCACCCGCTTTGACAAGATTCGACAGGCAGCATCGAGCACGGGCACGGGCCCGGAGAGACGGAGGACGTCCATGAGGATCACGGTTCTGGGAACGGGCTACCTGGGGGCCACGCACGCCGCGTCGATGGCGGAGATGGGCTTCGAGGTGCTGGGGCTGGACGTGGACCCGGAGAAGGTCGACGCCCTGTCCCGCGGCGAGCTGCCCTTCCACGAGCCGGGCCTGGGCGAGCTGCTCCGCAAGCACGTGGGCACCGGCCGGCTTCGCTTCACCACCAGCTACGAGGAGGCCGGCGCCTTCGGCGACGTCCACTTCGTGGGCGTCGGCACCCCGCAGCGGGCCGGCTCCTTCGCGGCGGACATGCGCTACGTCGACGCCGCCGTCGGCTCGATCGCCGCGGCCGCCACGAAGAACTGCGTGATCGCGGGCAAGTCCACGGTTCCCGTGGGCTCCGCCCGCCGCCTGGCCGACCTCGCGAAGGCGTCGGCCCGTGACGGGGTGGACGTGTCCCTGGTGTGGAACCCCGAGTTCCTGCGCGAGGGCTACGCCGTGGAGGACACCCTCACCCCGGACCGGATGGTGCTGGGCTGCCAGGACCCGGCCGCCGAGGCCGTGATGCGCCGGGTCTACGCCCGTCAGCTGGACGCCGGCGTCCCGCTGATCGTCACCGACCTCGAGACCGCCGAGCTCGTCAAGGTCGCGGCCAACGCCTTCCTGGCCACCAAGATCTCCTTCATCAACGCCCTGTCGGAGCTCACCGAGGCCGTCGGCGGGGACATCCGCACCCTGGCCGACGCGATCGGACTCGACGAGCGGATCGGGCGCAAGTTCCTCAACGCCGGGGTGGGCTTCGGCGGTGGCTGCCTGCCCAAGGACATCCGGGCCCTGCGGGCGCGGGCGGCGGAGCTCGGCGTGGAGCAGTCCGTGCGCTTCCTGGCCGAGGTCGACGACATCAACGTCCGCCGCCGCGGCCACACGGTGGAGACGGTCACCCAGATGCTCGGCGGCTCCGTGGTGGGCAAGCACGTGGCCGTGCTCGGGGCGGCCTTCAAGCCCGACTCCGACGACGTCCGCGACTCCCCGGCCCTGGACATCGCCGCCCGGCTGCACTCGATCGGCGCGGAGGTCGCCGTCTACGACCCCAAGGCCAACGCCAACGCCGCCAAGCGCTACCCGCGGCTGGACTACGTCGACTCCCTCGAGGCCGCCGTGACCGGCGCCGAGGTCGTCCTGCTGCTGACCGAGTGGGCGGAGTTCCGGACGATGTCCCCGGAGCAGCTCGACCCGCTGGTGGCGGTCCCGCAGATCCTCGACGGCCGCAACGTGCTCGACCCCGAGCGCTGGACCGCGGCGGGCTTCACCTACCGGGCCCTCGGCCGCCGGGCGCTCTCCGTCTGAGCCCGCCCCGCCGGCGCGGGCCGCCTCAGCCGGCCAGCTGCCGCGCGGCCTGCTCCAGGACGTCCAGGCGCTTGCCGAACGAGAAGCGCATCCAGGAGGCGTACGCCTCCCGGTGCTCCGCGGAGGCGAGGGCGGGCACCGGCACCCCCACCACGCCCGCCCGCTCGGCCAGCACCGGGGCCAGGTGCACCGCGTCCTCGACCCCGTACCGCTCGCACAGCCCGCGCACGTCCGCCACGACGAAGAACGTGCCCTGCGGCTCGAACGGCTCCGCCCCCGCGGCGGTCAGACCCCGCACGAGCACGTCGCGGCGCCGCCGGAAGTCCTCGGTGAGCTGCTCGAAGAAGCCGCCGGGCAGGCCGAGGGCGGTGGCCGCCCCGATCTGCAGCGGTGTGGCCGCGCTGTGCGTGAGATAGGCCTTGGTGGCGCGCACGGGGCCCACCAGGTGCGCCGGTCCGCTGACCCAGCCGACGCGCCAGCCCGTGGCCGAGAAGGACTTGCCCACGGAGGAGACGGTGAGGGTCCGCTCGAAGGCCTCCGGCAGCGCGGCGAGGGGGCGGTGCCCGCCGGCGTAGCGCAGGTGCTCGTAGACCTCGTCGGTCACCACCACGCAGTCGTGCTCGGCGGCGAGGGCGGCCACGCGGGCCAGGACGGCGTCGTCGAACACGGTCCCGGTGGGGTTGTGGGGGTCGTTGAGGATCACCATGCGGGTGCGGGGCCCGAAGGCGGCGGCGAGGCGGTCGAGGTCGGGGGAGAAGCGCGGCGGCTCGAGGGGGACCGTGACCAGCCGCGCGCCGGCGAACTCCACGACGGCGCCGTAGAGGTCGTAGTGCGGCTCGAAGACCACGACCTCGTCGTCGGGGCGCAGGAACGCGAGCAGGCTCGCGGCCAGCCCCTCGGACGCGCCCACGGTCACGACCACCCCGGAGCCCGGGTCCACGTCGATCCCGTAGAAGCGCCGCTGGTGCCCGGCGACGGCCTCCTGCAGCAGCGGCAGCCCGGCGACCGGGGAGTACTGGTTGCCGCCGCCGTGCAGCGCGGCCGCCGCGGCGTCGAGCATCTCCGGCGGTCCGTCGACGTCCGGGAAGCCCTGGCCCAGGTTCACGGCGCCCGTCCGGGCGGCCAGCCGCGACATCTCCTCGAAGATTGTCCCGGAGAGCTCCCCGGCGCCGGTCAGCAGACCGCCCCCGCGGGCCATGCGCTCCCACGGGGCGCCGGACAAGGAGCCGGACGGGGGCGCGGGCGGGACGGCGGCATCGGTGGCATCCATGGCGGCCAGTCTAGGGTTCCGCGGCCACGGCCGGGGGCGCCCCTAGGATGGCACCCATGCACCGAGCGATCTGCCCCGGCTCCTTCGACCCCCTGCACAACGGCCACCTGGAGGTCGTCGCGCGCGCCGCGGCGCTCTTCGACGAGGTCGTCGTCGCCGTGTCCACGAACCCGCACAAGCGCTACCGGTTCGACGCGGACCGGCGGCTGGCCCTGGCCGAGGAGAGCCTCGCGGGCGTCGCCGGCGTCGTCGTCGAGCCCATGGGCGCCGGCCTGCTCGCGGAGTACGCGGCGCAGCGCGGGGCGGTGGCCCTGGTCAAGGGGCTGCGCTCGGGGGAGGACTACGAGTACGAGGTGCCGATGGCCACCATGAACCGCCACCTCACGGGGGTGGAGACGGTCTTCCTGCCCGGGGACCCCCGGTTCCTGCACCTGTCCTCAACGCTCGTGAAGGAGGTGCACGGACTCGGCGGCGACGTCGGCGGGTTCGTGCCGGCGCCCGTGCTGCGGGCCCTGCAGGGCTGAGGACGGCGGGTCCCCGCCCGGCGCGCCCGGGCCCGTCCGTTTGAGAACGCGCGGCACGGCACGCTACCATGGTCCGTCGGTCAGAATTTCACCAGGAGTCAGTCATCAGTCGCGAGAACAGTTCGCCCCTCACCATCGGTGTCCGGGACCTCGAGCACCGCCCGGGGACGATGCGACGCCTGGAGGAAGTTGTGCCCGCGCCGAAGAACTTCGGCAACGCACTCATCGGCGCCCCGGAGGGCTCGGACATCGACCTGGACCTCCGGCTGGAATCCGTCCACGACGGGATCCTGGTGTCCGGCACGGCCGTCGTGGCCATCCACGGCGAGTGCAGCCGGTGCCTCGACCCGATCGACTACGATCTGGACGTCGACGTGCAGGAGCTCTACGTCTTCGACCCCGCCGCCGACGGCGGGGAGGAGTCCGAGGACGACCAGATGTATGACGTTCAGGACGAGACCATCGACCTCGAACCCATGCTTCGGGACGCAGTGATCACGCAGCTGCCGTTCCAACCGGTGTGCCGGGAGGACTGCCAGGGATTGTGCGCCCAGTGCGGCGCGCGCCTGGAGGACGACCCGGGTCACCACCACGAGGTGCTCGATCCTCGCTGGAGCGCCCTGTCGGGGCTGCTCGAGCAGGACACCTCGACCCAGACGACCGAACCGAGAGAAGAGAGATAGCCGTGGCTGTTCCGAAGCGGAAAATGTCCCGTGCCAACACCCGTGCACGCCGTTCGCAGTGGAAGGCGACCGCGCCCAAGCTGGTCAAGACCGTCGAGAACGGCAAGGTCACCTACAGCCTGCCCCACCAGGCCAAGGTCGTGACCGACTCCGCCGGGACCGCGCTGTTCCTGGAGTACAAGGGCCGCAAGGTGGCCGACGCCTGACCACGGTGACTCCCACCGCGAACCCTCAGGACCTGCTGGAGCGTCTCGGCGTCGACATCGACGCCGGGACGCTTCGTCTTGCCCTGACCCACCGGTCCTACGCGTACGAGCACGAGGGCCAGGGCCACAACGAGCGGCTCGAGTTCCTGGGGGACTCGGTGCTGGGCCTCGCGGTCACCGACGAGATCTTTCACCGCTACCCCGACGACTCGGAGGGCAACCTCGCGAAGATGCGCTCGGCCGTGGTGAGCACCCGCACGCTCGCCGACCTCGCCCGCGCCCTCGACGTGGGCCCGCACATCCGCCTGGGCAAGGGCGAGGTGCGCACGAACGGCCACGAGAAGGCCTCGATCCTCGCCGACACCATGGAGGCGCTGATCGGCGCCGTGTACGTGAGCTCCGGGCTCGACGCGGCCCGCGCGTTCGTGCTGCGGCTCGTGGTGCCGCTGCTGGAGGACGGCTTCGTGATGAGCGAGGGCCGGGACTGGAAGACCGAGATCCAGGAGCTCGCGGCGGCCCGCTCGATGGGCCCCGTCCGCTACGCCGTGGAGGGCACCGGACCCGACCACGACCGCCGCTACGAGGCCCACGTGCTCGTCGGCGGTCAGGACCACGGCACCGGGACCGGGACCACCAAGAAGGAGGCCGAGCGCACCGCCGCGGCGCAGGCCTACGCCACCCTGGTGGCCCGCCGCGGTGGCTGAGCGCTCGCCCCGGAGCGCCCGTGCCTGAGCTTCCCGAGGTCGAGGTCGTCCGCCGCGGCGTGGAGCGCTGGGTGGTCGGCCGCCGGATCGAGTCCGTGCAGGTCCTGGACCCGCGCTCGGTGCGCCGCCACGAGGCCGGCCCCGTCGCCTTCGCCCAGGAGCTCGACGGCGCGGTGGTGGCCGACGCCGTGCGCCGCGGCAAGTTCCTGTGGCTGCCCCTGACCGGCACGGACGGCGCCCCGCCCCGGGAGGCCCTGCTGGTGCACCTGGGGATGAGCGGACAGCTCCTCGTCAAGGACGCCGGGCTGCCCGACGAGAAGCACCTGAAGGTGCGGCTGGAGCTCTCGGAGCGGCCCGGCACCCCGGCGGAGCTGCGCTTCGTGGACCAGCGGATCTTCGGCGGCATGCTCCTCGACCGGCTCGTGCCCACCGACGACGGCGCCACGGGCGGCCGCTCCGCCGCGGGGGCGCCGCTGGTGCCCGCCCGGGCCGCCCACATCGGACGGGACCCGCTGGACCCGGCCTTCGACGCGGAGCGGTTCCACGACCGGCTGCGCCGGCGCCGGACCGGGCTCAAGCGCGCGCTGCTGGACCAGTCGCTGGTCTCGGGGATCGGCAACATCTACGCGGACGAGGCCCTGTGGCAGGCACGCCTGCACTGGGCCCGGCCCACCGACACGCTCCGGCGGCCCGAGACGCTGCGCGTCCTCGCGGCCGTCCGCGAGGTCATGGACCGTGCCCTCGCGGCCGGCGGGACGAGCTTCGACTCCCTCTACGTCAACGTCAACGGGGAGTCGGGGTACTTCGCCCGCTCCCTCAACGCCTACGGCCGGGCCTCGCTGCCCTGCCCGCGCTGCGCGGGCGAGGGGCGCAGCGCCCTGATCGTGCGGGAGCAGTTCATGAACCGCTCCTCCTACCGCTGCCCGCTCTGCCAGCGCACGCCCCGCAACGCCCGGTTCTGACCGCGCGCCCCGCGGTGCGGGTCAGGACGCCCCGGCGGCCGTGGACCCGGTGGCGGGCATCGGGGCGTCGTGGGCGCCCCGCGGGTGGGTCCGGTAGTACTCGGCCAGCCGCGCCATGCCCTCCTCGACCGTCACGGACGGCGTCCAGTCGAGGACCTCCCTGGTGGTCTGCTGCTCGAACCAGTGGGCCGTGGACATCTGCTCGGCCAGGAAGGCCGTCATCGGCGGCTCGTCGGCGCCCGGGCGCAGCGCCCACACCTTCTCGATGACGGCGCCCGCCAGGCGGGCCACCGCGCCCGGGACCCGACGCGTCGGCGGCTCGACCCCGGCCGCCCGGCAGAAGCCCGCCACGAGCTCGCCCACGGTGCGGGGCTGGCCGTTCGTGACCACCAGCGCCTGGCCGTGCGCCCACTCGATCCGCTCCAGCGCGCGCACGATCGCCTCGGCCGCGTTGTCGACGTAGGTGGTGTCGATCAGCGCCGCGCCGTGGTCGAGCAGCGGCAGCCGTCCCCTGGCCGCGCGGTCGACGATCCGCTCCACGAGCTGGGTGTCCCCGGGGCCCCAGACGATGTGCGGGCGCACGGCGGTGACGCGCAGCCCGCGGCCGTCCGCCTCGAGCGCGAGCAGCTCGGCCGCGGCCTTGGACCGGGCGTAGTTGCCGCGGGCGTGCACGGGGTCGGCGGTCCGGGCGGGCTCGCCCACCAGGGAGTCGCCGGTGTGGGCCACCGACGGCGAGGAGACGAACACCACGTGGTCCACACCGGCCCGCCGCGCGGTCTCCAGGACCACCCGGGTGCCGGTGACGTTGGTCAGCACGAACTCGTCCCAGTCCCCGGCGAAGGAGACCTTGGCGGCGAGGTGGACGACGTCGTCGACGCCCTCCATGGCCCGCGCGACGGCCTCCGGGTCGGACACGGAGCCCAGCACCTCCTCGACGTTGGGCTGGTCCGCCAGCGGCGCGTGCCGGCGCTGCAGCAGCCGGACCGTCCAGTGCCGGGCGGCGAGCAGCCGGGCCACGTGCTCGCCGAGCATCCCGGAGGCCCCGGTGACCAGCACCGTCCGCCCCCGGCCGTCCAGCTCCTCCCGCCCGCGCGCCACCTCGTGGCTGCCGGTGCCGGCCGGGGCCGCGCCCTCCGTCACGGAGGCGTCGTAGGCGGGGACCTTGTCGTCGTGCGTGCCGTCCTGGCGGTGGGTGCCGTTCACGGGTTCCTGATCCTTCCTCCGGCCAGGGCGTTGTCCGCCCATCCGGCCAGCAGGGCTCGGTCGATCTTGGAGTTGTGCCGGATGTCGGTGGGGTGCTCGGGGAGCACGAGCACGGCCGCGAGGTCCAGGCCCGTCGCCTCGCGCACGGCGGCGCGCACGGCGCCGGAGAGCGCCGGGCCGGCCGGGCCGGGGCGCCGGGCCGGGGGGACGGTCTCCACGACGGCCACGGGGACCTGCGTGCCCGCCGGGCCCACGCCGACCACGGCGGCGCGGCCGACCCCGGGCACGGTCTGCGCCGCGTGCTCCGCGGCGACCGGCGTCAGCACGCCGCCGGCGGCGACCAGGATGTGGGCGAGACGTCCCTCGACCCACAGCCGCCCGGCGGCGTCGACGTGCCCGACGTCCCCGGTGCGGTGCCAGCCGGGCAGCTGGGTGCTGAGGTGCTCGGTGTACCAGAGCCGGTCGTAGCGGTCCTTGACGTGCGGGGCGCGGGCGACGATCTCGCCGGTGACCCCGGGCTCCGTCGTGATCTCGTCCCCGGCGGTGCCGTCCGGGCGCAGCGCGGTGACCCCGAGCTCGGCGCCGTGCACGGCGGTGCCCACGCAGACTCCGTTGCCGGCGCCGGCCACGGCGGAGCCCGCGCTGTCCCGGGCGGCCTCCCGGATGGTCCCGAGGGTCACGTCCGTCAGGGGCAGCCCCTCGGTCATCCCGTACGGGGTGTGCAGCGTGGCCGCGGGCACGAGCTCCTGGAGCTCCGCCAGCAGCGGCTCCGGCAGGGGCGCCCCGGCCGAGAGCACGAGCTCCACCAGCTCGAGCGCCCGCCGCTGCCCCTCGTCCAGCTCGTGGCGGGTGGCGAGGACGTTGGCGATCGCGGCGGGGGAGAGGAACACCGCGGTGGCCCCGATCGCCGCGGCCGCGTCGGCCAGGGCGCGGGCGGTGAGGGTCTTCGGGGCGGTCACGTCCATGTCCGGGGTGACCGAGGTGGTCCCCATGGCGGGACCCAGCAGCGCGAACGGCGCGAAGCCCGCCACGAGCCCCGTGCCCGCGCTCAGCCCGTACGTGCCGCGGACGGCGTCCCGCATGGCGGAGAGCTGGCGGTGGGTGTAGACGACGCCCTTGGCGGGGCCCGTGGACCCCGAGGTGAACAGCACCGCGGCGTCGGCGTCCGGGTCCGGTGCGGGCAGGTCCGGGCGCGGGGCGGACGCGAGCAGCCCGGGGACGTCGTGCGCCACGCCGAGGGCGCGGCGGGACACGGGGTCGAGGGCCTCGAGGGAGATCCGGGTGCCCGGCCAGCCGAGGGCCCGGCCGGCGACGAGTGCCCGGCGGATGCCCACGAGCCACGCCGGGGCGGCGCCCCGCAGCGCGCGGGTGAGGCCCTTGGGGCCCAGGCCGGAGTCCGCCACGACGACGACGGCGCCCAGGCGCAGGCACGCGTAGAGCAGCGCGGTCAGATCGGAGCCCGGCGGGACCATGAGGCTCACGCGGTCCCCGGGGCGCACGCCGATGCCGCTGAGCCCGGCGGCGAGACGGTCCACGCGGTCGGCGAGCTCCGCCCAGCTCAGGCTCGCCCGCACCGGCGCCCCCGCGGACGCGGGCGCCATGTCCACCACGGCGACCCCCGGGTCGGCCCGCCGGGCGTCCAGCTCGGCGGGGAAGGGGACGTGCTCGCCGCGGGACGTGGCGCGCCGCTGCACGTGCAGCTCGCGGCGGCGGGGGGCGGGGCCGAACCGGTCGGCGAGCCAGGCCATGACCGGCGTGGCGACGTCCCGGTCCTCGGGCAGCAGGTGCAGGGCGCCCTCGTAGCGGTGGACGTCGGCGTGCGGCATGCGGCGCACGAGGTCCTGCAGGTAGCGCTCCTGGAACACGGGGTCGCCGATGCCCCAGAGCAGCAGGGCGGGCACCTCGCGGGCGGCCACGCCGGCCGCGATCTGCTCGTAGCGGGCGTGGGAGGGGTGGTCCGGGGCCACGGGGATGTCGGCCACGAAGTGGCGGATCGCCTCGCGCCGGGCGTGCGTGGCGTAGGGCGCGCGGTAGGCCGCCCGCACCTCCCGGGACAGGGACGGGTCGGCGAGCGCCAGGGCCACGTCGAGGAAGCTCGTGGTCCGCTCCGTGAGCAGACCGTGGGCGGCCGGGGCCAGCGCGAGCCGCAGGGAGGCGGGGATCTGCTCGGCGTCGTCGTGGTGGACGGCGGTGTTGGTGAGGACGGTCGCGCGGTGGACGTCCGGGTGCTCCAGGGCCCAGCCGGAGGACACGAGCCCACCCCAGTCGTGGGCGAGCGTCACGACGGGCCCGTCGCTCGCGTCCAGGCCGAGCTCGGCCGTGAGGTCGCCGAGGTCGCGGACCCGGTCGTCGAGGCGGCGGAAGAGCCCGGTCCGCTCGGAGAAGCCCATGTCGAGCTGGTCCACGGCCACGACCCGCCAGGGGTTCGCCGGATCCGTCCCGGCGGCGAGGACGTCCCGCCACAGGTAGGACCAGGTGGGGTTGCCGTGCACGGCGAGGACCGTGCCCCGCGGGGTGAGCCCGGCGGCCTCCAGGGAGGCGGCGTTGTCGAGGACGTGCCAGCGGCGCCGCCGGCCGGGGACGGGCTCGACGGGAGCGGTCGAGGCCACCGTGACCGTCCGGGACCAGGCCGGGTCCACCCCGGGCAGGGGCACCTCCGTCATCGGCAGCCGCGCCGCGTCCGGCCCTCCGGGTCGCGGGGTCGTGGACGGTCGTGTGCGTGCCATGGTCGTGGGGCTCCTCGAAGCTGTGTCTCGTGCGGGGGCGTCTCGTGCGGGGCGCGGCTCAACGCCGGCGGGTCACCAGTCGATCTCCATGTAGGTCGCGTTGAGCCCGGAGCCCACGCCCAGCAGCAGCACGCGCTCCTCGGGCCGGAGCCGCTCGGCCTCCAGCGCAAGGGTCATCGGCAGCGCGGCGGCGGCGACGTTGCCCCAGAACGGGAAGGTCAGCGGGAACCTCTCGGGGTCGATCCCGACGTCCTGGAACAGCTTGTTGGTGTGGGACATGGAGACCTGGTGGCCGATGTAGCGGTCCATCTCCGCCCAGTCCCAGCCGTCCTCGTGCGCGTCGCGCCACGCGTCCGCGAGCAGCCCCACGCCGTGCTTGAGCAGTCCCGTGGCGTCGGTGTACATGCCGTCGAAGCCGCCGATGCACAGCCCGTGGTGCTCGGTCGCGGACCGGGTCACGGAGCCCGCGATCCGGTGCCCCTCCGGGTGCCGGTCCGCGGGGCCGACCACGGCGGCGGCCGCGCCGCAGCCGAGGGTCAGGGTCGCGAACTCGCGCACCACGTCCGCCCGGGTCACGTCCGGGTGCTGCAGCCGCTCGTACGTCTCGCGGTGCCAGGGGGTCGGGTCCTCGCCGGCGACGACGACGGCGTAGTCGATCGCGCCCGAGTCGATCATCGTGGAGGCGATCGTGAGCCCGTTGACGAAGCCCAGGCACGCGTTGGTGACGTCGAAGTTCAGGGCCGAGGGGGGCAGACCGAGCCGGTGGTGCACGGAGACCGAGACCGCGGGCTCGTACCCGTCGCGGGTCACGGAGGCGTTGATCAGCAGCCCCACCTGCTCCGGCTGCACCCCTGCCCGGGCCAGGGCCGCCTCGCCCGCCTCCACGGCGCCGTCGGTGAAGTGGCGTCCGGGGGCCCAGACGCGGCGCTCGTTGACACCCGCGAGCCGTTGGAGCAGGCCCTTCGGCATCTTGAGCCGGGCGAACGTGTCCGCCAGGACCTCGTCGGCGTGGGACGAGGGCACCACCTCGTCGGCCTCGACCTTGGTGATGGCCAGGAGGGCGGCGTTGCGGTGGCGGATCGAGGAATTACCGGTCAAGGTCTCTGGCTTTCGTTAGGGTCTCGCCGCCGCCCCGGCCCGCCCGCGGAGGGCGCGGTCGCAGGGAGCGCGGGTCGTGCTGGTCGCGGTCAGTCTACCGGCCGGTTCCACGGCCGCGGCCCGGGCCGGGTCGTTTCTCTGTAGGCTGATCATCCGCTCCGTCCGTCCGGGCCGGGGGCGGACCGCCGCCCGCCGCCCGCAGCGCGGCCGGCCCCGCGGCCACGGCGGCGTCCGGGGGCCCGAGTACAGTGGGGACGACCCCCGCCCGCCACGCCCACCCCAGGAGACCGGACACCCGTGCACCTGAAGACCCTGACCGTGCGGGGGTTCAAGTCCTTCGCCTCGGCCACCACCTTCGAGTTCGAGCCCGGGGTCACCGCCGTGGTGGGCCCCAACGGCTCGGGCAAGTCCAACGTGGTGGACGCGCTGGCGTGGGTGATGGGGGAGCAGGGCGCGAAGTCCCTGCGCGGCGGGAAGATGGAGGACGTCATCTTCGCCGGCACCGCCGGCCGGGCCCCGCTCGGCCGGGCCCACGTGTCGCTGACCATCGACAACGCCGACGGCGCGCTGCCCATCGAGTACTCCGAGGTCACGATCTCCCGCACGCTCTTCCGCGCCGGGGGCTCCGAGTACGCGATCAACGGCCGGCCGTGCCGGCTGCTGGACATCCAGGAGCTGCTCTCCGACTCCGGGCTCGGCCGCGAGATGCACGTCATCGTGGGCCAGGGCCAGCTCGACCGCATCCTGCACGCCACCCCCGAGGAGCGCCGCGGCTTCGTCGAGGAGGCGTCGGGGATCCTCAAGCACCGGCGCCGCAAGGAGCGGACGCTGCGCAAGCTGGACGCGATGCAGGCGAACCTCGACCGGCTCGAGGACCTCACCGGCGAGATCCGCCGCCAGCTCACCCCGCTCGGCCGCCAGGCCCGCACGGCCCGCCGGGCCCAGCGGATCCAGCACGACGTCCGCGACGCCCGGGCCCGGCTGCTGGCCGACGACCTCGTGCAGGCGCGCACGGGCCTGGCCGTGGACGAGGACGCCGAGCGCCGGCTGCGCGCCGAGCGTGCCGAGGCCGAGCAGGCCCTCGACACCGGCCGCGCCCGCCAGGCGGAGGTCGAGACCCGCGCCGCCGCGGCGACGCCCGCCCTCAACGCCGCGCGGGACACGTGGTACCAGCTCAGCGCCGTGCAGGAGCGCTGCCGGTCCCTGGCCTCGCTCGCCGCCGAGCGGCGCCGGCTGCTCGGTGCGGCCGCCGAGCCCGCGGAGCCGGGACGGGACCCGGACCGGCTCGACGCCCAGGCGGCCCGCACCCGGGAGGAGCAGCACCAGCTCCTCGAGCAGGTCGAGGACGCCGTCGACGCCCTCGCCGAGGCCATCCAGGAGCGCGAGGACGCGGAGGACGCGGCACGGGAGCAGGACGCCGTGGTCACCGGCCTGCTCCGCGCGGCCGCCGACCGCCGGGAGGGAGCGGCGCGGCTCACCGGCGCGGTCGCGGCGGCCCGCTCGCGGGTGGAGGCGGCCGAGAACGAGCTCTCCCGCCTGCACACCACCCACGCGGACGCCGGGCGGCGCCGGGTGGCGGCGGGCACCGAGGCCGACGGCCTGGCGCTCGCGGCCCGGGACGCGGCCGGCGCCGCCGAGCGGGCCCGCGCCCGGCACGAGGAGGACGCCGCGGCCGCCGCGGAGGCCCGCGCCGCCGCGCGGGAGGCGGAGGCCGCGGCGCAGGAGCTGCTGCGCGCCCACGACGCCCAGCGCGCCCGCGCCGAGACCCTGCGCGCCGCGCTTCGCCAGCCCGACGGCTCCGCGGCGGTCCTCGACCGGCACGCCGACGCCGTGCTCGGGGCCGTCGTCGACCTCCTCGACGTCGAGCCCGGCTGGGAACGGGCGGTGACCGCGGCCATGGGTCCCTTCGCCGAGGCCCTCGCCGTGCGCTCCCACGGCGCGGCCGTCTCCGTCTTCGAGTCCCTGCGCGCCGAGGGCGTGGGTCGCGTCCACCTGCTCGTCGCCGGCTCCGGCGCGGGCCGGTCCGGCCCGGCCCCGGCGGTGCCCGACCGGCCCGGGGTCCGGCCGGCCGGGTCCGTGCTGCGGACCGGCGGGGGCACCGGCCCGGACGGCGACGACGGCGGGCGCGGCGCCGGCGCCGGCCGGGCCCTGCGC